>CAMOXB010000096.1 GCA_946628805.1 uncultured Pseudomonadota bacterium | reverse complement strand
GTTGTTCGGACAAACTACTATAATTAACTATAGTTATCTGTTTGATATTACCAGATGCAAAATTGACAGATATTTCATCAACATGATGTTTTTTATAATTCTCAAAATATAAATAATTCGTAAAATCTGGTATTTTATACGATACAGACACATCAGAAACGACACCACCATTTTCTATTTTATATACTTTATGTGTATTAATAAAACTTAACATTTTATTAAAAACTTCTGTATTAAATTGTATAAAATTTGATTCATGTACCATTTTTTTTAAGCCCTTTTGTTATAAAATTATGATAATAAAACATATTCTGAAATCAATTAAAAAATGTGTGAAAATCCCTTGAAAAAGGCTTGAAAAAATGTCTATAATCTGACTATGTTAACAAGTCTTTATATTTCAAATATCGTTTTAATTGAAAAACTGAATCTGCAATTCGGTAACGGGCTTAATATTATGACCGGGGAAACCGGCGCAGGTAAAAGTATTTTGTTGGACGCACTGTCGTTGGCGTTGGGCGCACGTTCTGATACCGGATTGATTCGCAACGGCTGTGATATGGCGTCTGTATCTGCGGAATTTGATTATATAAACGACAATGCTAAAAATGTATTAGATGAAAACGGTATTGATTATAACGATGGTTTGATTTTGCGCCGCACATTATCAGTGGACGGGAAAAGCAGAGCGTGGATTAATGATATTCCTGTATCAATAAAAGTATTAAAGCAAGTTGGTGATGAAATCGTTGAAATTCATGGGCAATTTGAAAATCATTCTTTATTGGATGCAGCAACACATTTAACATCGCTGGATGAATACACATGCCTTTATAACAGTGATTTTGCACAACAATTAGATAAAACAAAATCCGCTTATAACGATTTACATACATCACAAAGACGTTTAAAAGAATTAACTGAAATTCTGGAAAAATCTGAATCTGAACGCGATTTCTTGGAACACAATGTATCGGAATTACGTAAATTAAATCCGCAACCCGGTGAAGAAGACGAATTGGCAAACGCACGCGCGGCGATGATGAATGCAGAAAAAAATGCAGGTATATTAAATGATGCAATCGAAGTATTAAAAAATGGTGGTAATTCATTAGACGAACAAATTTGTTCGGTTGCACATATTCTTGAACGTATAAAAACCGAACCAAATCCATATTCTGACGCTATTGATAAATTGTATGATGCGGCGAATATTGTTGCAGAAATTGGCGAACAAATTCATCCTGAAAACACAAATATTGATGACATTGATTCTATTGAAGAAAGATTGTTTGCAATACGCGCACTGGCACGCAAACATCGTTGCAGTTGTGATGAATTACCAAATAAATTGATTGAAATGGAAAATCAATTAAACGCGATTGATAATTCCGATGTTGAACTAAAGAAAAGCAGGGCGGATGTTGAAAAATACACCAAAATATTTAATGAATGCGCCGACAAATTATCACAAATGCGTGAAAGTGCCGCCGATAATTTGCGCGAACAGATATTAAAAGAATTGCCAGATTTAAAACTGGGTTCGGCTGACTTTATGGTCGACATTCAAAAATCCGAACCATCTGCAAACGGCACAAACGACGTTGTATTTATGATTAAAACGAATCCAGGAACACCATTCGCACCATTGCACAAAATCGCGTCTGGGGGTGAATTATCGCGTTTTATGCTTGCGCTGCGTGTTGTGTTAAATAATCCAAACAACAAAAAGACAATTGTATTTGATGAATTAGATACAGGAATCAGTGGCGCAACTGCCGCCGCGGTTGGTGCACGTTTGAATAAATTGGCACAAAATGAACAATTGTTGGTTATTACTCATTCCGCCCAGGTTGCAGGGTTTGCAGATAAACATTTCAAGATTTCAAAACAAAGTAATAACAATACAACAACCACAACTGTTAATGAAATAAGCGGTGACGAACGAATAAATGAAATTGCGCGTATAATCAGTGGCGCAACAATAACCGATGAATCAATTGCCACCGCAAAGACATTAATAAAGCATTAAAAAAACGCCCAAACGGGCGTTTTTATTTTTATTTAAAATAATTCTGGTTGTTTTGCTGGCAATTCGTATTCAATGATATTAGTATCAGTATTTTTATTCAGCCAATCTGCCGCCAGATGACGATGACAAAACTTTTCCGGTGTTTCATAGCATAACAACACGACATCTTTGCCAATTTTATTTAAATCGGCAATAACATCATTCGGATTTAATTGTGATAATACCGTCTCATAATATTTTTCAACGAACCATTCATTTGACATATGTTCATCGTGCCATTGTTTCCACCAACTGTATTTCGGCGCCAATTGTTGGTATCTTACGCCATTAAAACCGTCTGGGATTTTACCAGATATCCCAACTGGGACCAGACCGATTTGTTCATATTCTTTTAACTTTGACCAATATCCAGTATATATCATAACTTTAATATTCCATCAGCAAATTCGATTGATGCAGGGGTGGCGGACGATGTACTGATTATTTTATTATTTGCATCACGCACAATCGCATATCCGCGTTGTAATACGTTCTTATAGGACATTGAATTTAACATTTGTCCCATATGATTTACCGATTGATTCAAACGCAATAATTTGTTTTCCAATATGGTCGGAAAGCGCGACATTAATTCAATACGTTGATGAACGTATTGTAATTTTTTATCGATAACAATATTCATTGTGCGCGCCAAATCGTCCAGACGCTGTGATTGTTCCATCAAAACCTGTTTTGGGCTTTTGATGTTAATATTATTCACGCGCTGTTTCAGATTAACCAATTGTGATGTAAAGGCTGCATTTAATCGATGTGATAAATTATCCAATTCTTGAATCAAAGATATCTTGGTCGGCACAACCATTTCCGCGGCACCAGTCGGGGTTGGGGCGCGCACGTCAGACGCAAAATCAATCAACATCCAATCTGGTTCATGTCCAACACCTGATATTAATGGTATATGACTGGCTGCGGCGGCACGAACAACGATTTCTTCGGAAAAAGGCAGCAAATCTTCCAATGCGCCACCGCCACGTGCAACAATAATAACATCAACGTTGTTCATACGGTTAAAATATTCAATCCCGGCGGCAACTTTAAGTGCGGCAGTTGTTCCTTGGACAGTTGCAGGGTAAAGCAATACACGCACCGGAAATCTTTCGCGCAAACGGTTTTGAATATCTTGAAATGCCGCCCCAGTCGGGCTGGTTACCACGCCAATTGTTTGTGGGAAACGTGGTAAAGGCTTTTTGCGTGATGCATCAAACAATCCTTCGGCGGCAAGTTTTTGCTTTCTTTCTTCCAGCATTTTAAGGATTGCGCCAACGCCTGCCATTTCAATTGATGATATAATAATTTGATAATTACTGCGCGCAGGATATGTTGTGAAATGCCCAGTGACAATTACTTCGGCGCCTTCTTCCAATTTGAAATTAACCGGTGTTCCGCGCCAAATAATCGCGTTTATTGCCGCCCCTGCGTCCTTTATTGTCATATACAAATGACCAGATGACGCGTGTGTAATTTGTGACAATTCACCACGAATACGAATTTCAGGAAATGCCGTTTCAACAACTTTTTTTAATAATTGCGACGCATCAGAAACGCTGAATATCATATCTGGTTTAACAAAAGGTTCTGGTTTTGGTAACACGAATTATTTTCCTTTGGTTTCAATCAATAATTTTTTCAAATCCAGACCGATACTGTTCGCAAATACAGACGTTTCGTCTTTCAAGAAAGCACCCATATCAACACTGTGGCCTGCTTTATAAGGAACAGGTTGCAAAAATTGATCATATGTTAAATCAAGTATTTTACCGCTGGGTTTATGGCGTAAATAATGATGCGAATAATACCATTCACCACGATCTTTATCGACCGCCATTAATTGCCAATCATGCCAATCCATTGCGACCATAAAAGAAATACTGGATACACGACAAAAGCCGGCAGAATCATACCCTAAATCCCAAATATTATCTTTTGAGTTTGCTAAAAAAGTAGCCTTTTTAATTTCAGAATTTGTAAAAGATTCACGAAATAATTGTACCAGATGAATTGCACGGTCGCGTTTTTCTGGTTCTAAACGCATTGCATCAATCTGTGCCAAAATCTTTTTTGTAGCTTCTTTATATAAAACAGGGTCTTTCTTTAATCTCATACTGCAAATTATAACATCAAAATCCCCACAAATCAATGTGGGGAATTATTATTTTACAATTCTGTCAATGGCCAACGGGGGCGGGGCGCAATTGGTTCAGAAACGACCTTGCCAATGCGATAGTTTTCTAATCCTGCCCATGCAATCATTGCGCCGTTATCAGTGCAAAGATTCATTGGTGGCGCGGCAAATAACATACCTGATTTATTTGCCAGATTTTCCATTGCTGCGCGAACTGCACTGTTTTTCGCAACACCACCCGCAACAACCATAGTTTTTGGATTGGCGTTTTTAACGCGTTCGTCATTTAATGCATTATGCAATCTGTTTGTAATACAATCAACGACTGCAGACTGAAACGATGCACAGAAATCGTTTATAAATGTTTCATCAATATCTGATTCTGGGGTTTTATCCAACATCATACGCGCTGCCGTTTTTATACCTGAAAACGAAAAATCACATCCCGGTTTATCACATAACGGACGCGGAAAATGGAAACGTTTTGCATCACCAATTTGCGCACGTTTATCAACGATTGGACCACCCGGATATCCCAATCCCAACATTTTTGAAATCTTGTCAAAGGCTTCGCCAGCACTGTCGTCCAAAGTCTGACCGATTAATTCATATTTCCCGACACCATGCACCAATAAAATCTGGCAATGTCCACCAGACGCCAGCATTAACAAATATGGAAATTCAACATCTATATTCGTTGCAGAATCAGTCGCAGATGCGGCTTTAAGACGTGGAACCAATGCGTGTCCTTCCAAATGATTAACCGCAACCAATGGTTTGTTTGTCGCGTTTGCAATACCTGTTGCCGCCATCCAACCAACCAAAACACCACCGATTAATCCAGGTCCGGCAGTTGCCGCAATAACATCAATATCATCAATTGTTTTATTTGCACGTTCCAGTGTCAATTTTATCACTTCATCAATTGCCAGAATATGTGCACGCGCTGCCAATTCAGGAACAACACCACCATATTTTTGATGTTCGGGTATTTGCGAATAAATTATATGTGATAATATATTGCGATCACTGTCAATAATCGCCGCGCTGGTTTCATCACATGATGATTCAATCCCAAGGCACAATGTCGCGTGTTCTGAATGTTTATTATCACCAGAAGCACCCATATCAGTTATAATTAAATTTTCATTGTTCATTTTTATCTTCACTTTGTATCATAGCCTTGTCACAAAATACAATTGCATACTGTATCTGCATTTCATTGGATTTTTGCAAGGCTGCAATCTTGTCAACGCATTTAATCAATATGTCTGAATCAATCGGATTATGAACAACACGTTGAATTGTTGAAACACGTTGTTGTTCATTTAATGACAACCATTTGCCCAATGGCGCATTTTCAAACGTGCGTGTCGGACGCATAAATATACCAATCACAACAAAGATAGCCAACACACAAACAGCTATTGATATTTTGATAAACAATTTAATCTGTTGAAATCTTGTTCGTTTTGTCATGGCTTACTCACACTTTTCCAACCAGACATCGTACGTGTCGTCTTGCAAAGGATTTTGACCTGGTTCGTTATGATTCATCCAACCACTGAAAATTCTTTCATCTGATTTTGTATATATTTCCACAAAAGCAAAATAATTTTCCGCATCAAACGGGTCGCTTTGCTTGCAGTTTCTGACGATTATATTTAATCCGTCGTATTGTGTCGTTTTATTAACAGCAGATGATACGATTTGCGTTTTACCTGCCGCCTTGTTCATAACACGTAAAATCGCCGTATCTTTTTCAATATATGCAAAAGCAGAGAAATTTGATAATAAAAACAGGGGTGTTATAAACAAACACAATTTTTTTATCAATCGCATTTTAACACCCCCGTTTTTTATTTTGTGCAAAGATTAATCTTCGCTGCCTTTTTTAGCAGATGCAGACAAATCTTCAACAATACGAGCCTTTTTACCCGACAAACCGCGCAAGAAGAACAATTTCGAACGACGGACTTTACCGACGCGAACTTTTTCAATCTTTTCGATTGCAGGTGAATATAATGGGAATTTACGTTCAACACCAACGCCATAAGATTCACGACGCACAGTGAACGAAGCATTATTTCCGTTTCCGCCATCGCGTGCAATAACAACACCTTCGAATAATTGGATACGGAATTTATCACCATCTTTAATTTTAACATGAACTTTTACTGTATCACCAGCCTTGAAAGCAGGGATAACTTTGTCGCCTTTTAATTTTGCAACTTGTTCTTGTTCAATTTTTTTAATTATGCTCATTTTAGTTTTCCTTTATTAAATCCGGACGACGTTCTTTTGTTATTTCGTCCGATTGTTGTTTCCGCCACCGTTCGATATTGCCATGGTGACCGGACAGCAGGACTTCTGGGACTTTATGTCCACGCCATACTGACGGACGGG
>CAMOXB010000095.1 GCA_946628805.1 uncultured Pseudomonadota bacterium | reverse complement strand
GTCCATATTTAACAATTCATAATACGCGCCAATCACAGAATATATAAAATTTTGAATTGTTTCATCATAATCAAATCCAGCCGCGCGAAAAGTTGCCAAACTTTGTGCAAAATCTGATTCGCGCTTTCCAAAATCAAATATCAAATAAGACGCCGAAAGCGATGCGGAATAGTCCCAATCATCATGTTCGGTGTGTGAACGATCTGCCCCGACACGTCCTGAAACCGTTGGTAAATAATATGAATGTGCCGCATTTTTAAGATATCTTTGTGATTGTAATGCGGCATATGCAGCCATTGTTTGCGGATTACGACAAAGCCCCATATCGACGACCTGGCTTAATGTCATTTCTTCATTTGGGACATGGCGCGTGGTTGCGCAATCTGAATATGCGCAAATTGGGAACAAAATAAAAAGTCCAAATATATATTTCATAATATGGAAATGATACCCTTTTAAGGGCGTAAAAGACATCGGAACAAATTCATTTGGTTTTATATGAATTTTTATGTTGAAAAGTCTTTTATTTTTGCCTAAGATGAACACACGCGAAAGGCCAGGTGGCAGAGTGGTTATGCAGAGGACTGCAAATCCTTGGATGCCGGTTCGATTCCGACCCTGGCCTCCACTTTAAAAAGATGATTAATCAAATAACCCTTACAGATTTCAGAAATCATACGTTTTCACGCATTAAAATTGATGGCGCGAAAAATATTATTATTACCGGATTAAATGGTGCCGGCAAGACCGCGATATTAGAGGCCGTATCATTACTCTGTGGTGAACGCGGTTTGCGCGGTGCAGATATCCAAACACTGGCGCGATTTGATGGAAACGGCGGTTTTTCGGTGTTTGCAACATTAGATAATGAAAGTGATATATCGGTATTCCTTAATAATGGTGATTCAAATCGTCATGCAAAAATCGACAATGAAAATGCAACATTATCAGAACTGGCTAAAAGATTGCGTATTGTTTGGTTAACACCAAAAGAAGACCGAATATTTATGGAATCTGCCGCAGACAGACGTGCGTTTTTTGACAGACTTGCGGCATCTTTTGAACCATCGCACGTTGGACGCGTTGCACGTTTATCAAAATTAATGTCTGAACGTGCGGGCGCAATTAAAAATAATGCAGATAAAAATTGGTTGGACGCAATTGACAAGCAAATTGCATCAACATCGATATCTGTCGCGGCTACACGCATACAATATGCATCAGAAATAAACTATTTTTTTGAAAGCGGTGCGGTATCTGTAAATGGTATGGTTGAAAAGATGATTTTGGAATCAACTGCAACAATCGCGGAAAATAAATATTTTGAATATCTGCAAAATAATCGTGAATTAACCGGCGATAAAATGGTTATCGATGGTGTGCATAAATCAGATTTTGGTGTGTTTAATAAAAAATTAAATTTACCGGCAAATATAACATCAACTGGACAACAGAAATCAATATTAATCGATTTGATTCTGGCGCATGCAAAATTAATTAATGTAAAAACAAATAATGAACCATTAATTTTGCTGGACGAAGCCGCTGCACATTTAGATGATAATGCGCGCAAGAAATTGTTTTCTGATTTGAATGCATCAAATGCCCAGGTTTGGGCGACAGGATTAGATGCAAACATATTCCGCGATATTCCAAACGCTATATTTGTCACTTGCGTTGACGGGACAATAAGTAATATAGTAAAGACGGAGATATAATTATGCATAAAATTGATTATCAACAATTATTAGATAACGCATTAAAATCCGTTGTTAAGGAAGCCTTGATATACGCACAATTTAATGGACTGGGTGATGATGCAGGATTTTTTATAACCTTTAAAACACGCGCCCCAGGCGTTGTATTGCCGGAATTTTTGAAAATACGATATCCGGATACAATGACAATTGTGTTGCAGTATTCATATAATAACTTGAATGTTTCAGATACTGAATTTGGTGTTCAATTAACATTTGATGGACGTCCGTTTTTCATACGTGTCCCATTTTCGGCATTGGTTGAATTCAAAGACCCATCAACCGAATTTATGTTATCTTTTCATCCGCGTCAAAAAGCAACAGAACAAACAACAAACAATATTGAATTACCTTTGGATGAAAAGCCTGGAATTGTCCCAGATGATAAACGCGTTGTATCATTGGACGAATTTAGAAAAAAAAGAAATTTATAAAAACACCGCCAAATGGCGGTTGTTTTTTTAATATTGATTTACATAAAAACTCTGATAATATTAATATTGAAACCAATGGGAATTGGCTTCGGGGCTTTCACAGGCCCATCGGATTCGGTGCGTTTGCATCGTTAAAACCCTGACACAAGGTCGGGGTGCTGTGAGTGTATATATAAAGACCACGGAATCACTAATTCGATGATTTGTGAACCCCCGACCGCTTTTTCTTGGCGGTCTTTTTTTTATTGATAAATGGAGTTTACATATGCCAAAACAAACCGCACCAGTTAATGAAACCGATGAATTAATAAAAACAATCGAAAATTTAACATTTACAATTGAAATGGCAAACAAAGCAAACAATGATTATTCGCCATATCTGCAAAACATAATGGTTGCATTAAAAGAAATCGGCAATGGATATAATAACGATGGATGTTTACATAAAATACATCACGAATTAAGATTGTTGAATAAAACATTAATAATGTCTGCGTTATTAATCAGTGCAACAAAAAATCCCGAACAAACACTAAATGAATACAACAAAATTATCGAACAATATTTGAATTAAAAAACGCCCTTTTGGACGTTT
>CAMOXB010000094.1 GCA_946628805.1 uncultured Pseudomonadota bacterium | reverse complement strand
GATTTTATAAATAATTTTGAAGAGATATCTTTCTTTGTTGTGCATCCATTAGTATTACCATTTGATTCAAAATTTAATATTGCAATATCTGCAGACAAATTAATATTTGAAAATCGCGAATATAAAAACTTTATATATTCATTGCGCAATAATACACAGACTTTTTCAATCAGCGATTTAGATAATGGAAATTTATTGGCAACAATTAATAAAAATAATTCAAAATATGCAATAAATATACAATTAAATAAATTTGTATTTAATGACAAAATATTACCAATAAATATGCCAATAAATATATCTGATACGATTATAACATCTGAAATAAAATTAAACACATATGGTATAATCGCACATGATATTATCGATAACATAAACGGAACATTTGATACGGTATTTGATGGTGGAAAATTATATGGATTTGGTTTTGATAATTTCTATGCATCTGCACCAAACATAACATCGACACTTAATGCAGAAAACGCATTAACAAACGCATTAAGCAACGGCATAACAAAAATCAAAAAAATGCACATTGTTGGAACATATGAAAATGGTGATATAAAAACAACACAACCATTTACATTATCAATGCCACATATTGATTCTGTTGGAACAATGGAAATAATTAACAATGAAATGTTTGCGCAAATGCGTTTGATATTACGTGGCACATCGGGCGGTCCTGAACCAATTGATTTAACAATAAATTCTGATGGATCACGCGATTTTTCGTTATCACAAATTATGATTAATTTTGATCCAGAATATATGCGTGAATTTGTTCGAACACATAATCAGTTTTAGGAATAAAAAACACCCCGAATAAATCGGGGTATTTTTTTTATCACAAACAATTAACCACGTTTACGTACTTGAATATGTACTTCACGTAATTGTTGTTCGGTTACTTCACGTGGTGCACCCAACATTAAATCTTGCCCGCGTTGATTTGTTGGGAACAGAACAACTTCACGTAAATTGGTTGTTCCCAGGATAATCGAAACCAAACGATCAATTCCAAATGCACATCCACCGTGCGGTGGTGCGCCGTATTGGAAGGCCGCGTACATTCCGCCGAATTTTTCTTTTACAACTTCTGGGCCATAACCCGCAATTGCGAAAGCCTTTATCATTGTATCTGGGTTATAATTACGCAAACCACCACTGCAGATTTCTGCGCCATTTAATACCATATCGAATTGGTTAGCTTTGATTTCCAATGGATTGCCATCTAATTCGCCTTTTGGTAAACTGAATGGGTTGTGACCGAAATCAATTGCGCCTGTTTCTTCATTTAATTCATACATTGGGAAATCTTCAATCCAACAGAATTTAAATTCGTGTGGATTAATTAATCCTAAATCATCGCCCAATTTGATACGCAATTTACCAGCCGCCTTAGCCGCCTTTTCTTTTGTATCACAGATAAAAAACAATGATGAATTATCACCGGCAATTTCATGCAATTTTGCAATGCGATCTGCATCCAGTTTTTTTGCAACCGGACCTTTTGCTTCATCGCCAAATACGATATAGCCCAATCCACCTAATTCCAATTCTTTGACCGCATATTCACCCAATTTATCAAACCAAGAACGTGGTTTATCGGCACTGTTTGGTGCAGGAATCGCACGAACAACCGCGCCATTTTCAATTGCGTTTGCAAAGATTCCAAAATCAGAACCACGGAATACGTCTGTGACATCGCTGATTAAAATTGGATTACGCAAATCTGGTTTATCAGATCCATATTTCAACATTGCTTCATCAAATGGAATATGTGGAATGTTTGAATCAACAATTGCATCTGGGACAAATTTTTTAATCAATTCAGGCATTAATTCGTTTCCAACTGCTTGGATATCCAGCAAATCAACAAAGGACATTTCGATATCCAATTGATAGAATTCCAGCAATCTGTCCGCACGCAAATCTTCATCACGAAAACATGGTGCGATTTGGAAATATCTGTCAAATCCAGAAATTTGAATTAATTGCTTAAATTGCTGTGGCGCCTGAGGCAACGCGTAAAACATACCGTGATGATTACGGCTTGGCACAATATAATCGCGTGCGCCTTCTGGACTGGACACAGTCAAAATTGGTGTTTGGAATTCAGAAAATCCCATATCCCACATTTTATCGCGCAAGAATTTCATAACGCGATTACGTGTTAAAATATTGTTATGCAAACTTTCACGACGCAAATCGATATAGCGATATTTCAAACGCAAATCTTCGGCAACATTGTCATCATCACCAAATACCGGGAACGGCAAAACATCCGCGTTTGTTAAAACTTCCCATGATTCAGATTTAATTTCAATATGTCCGGTTGGCAATTTATCATTAACCGCGTCTTTATCACGTGCAACAACCGTCCCAGTAATTTTAATAACTGATTCAGGGTGAATCTTTTCAAGATTTTCATCACCACCATCGAACACACATTGTGTTATACCATAATTATCACGCAAATCGACGAACAAAAGCGAACCGTGATCACGTTTACGATGAACCCATCCAGAAAGTGTAACCGTTTCACCAACGTTTTTTTCGGTTAATTCACCACATGTATGCGTTCTGTATTTAGATTTCAAAGAAAGCATTTTTACACCTTATATTTTTGTTTCGGTGTCATAAATTTTTGTAATTTTGGCACCAATTCAAATCTTAAATGTCAGGGGCGCTAAGATTTTTTCGCGCGGTGCCACCCTGCTTTTTTTACTTTTATCTAATTCTATAAATATTCCGCGGTTGTCAGTCGCATCAACACATTTATAAAATTATCTGGTGCCCTAAGCAAGAATC
>CAMOXB010000093.1 GCA_946628805.1 uncultured Pseudomonadota bacterium | reverse complement strand
TGACATATAACGAAATACGAAAATTATTCTTGGATTATTTCGAATCCAAAGGACACAAGATTGTTCCATCTGCATCATTAATACCAAATGATCCAACATTATTATTTACTGTTGCGGGTATGGTGCCATGGAAAGGTATTTTACAGGGCATCGAACCGGCATTTTCACCACGTGTTGCAGACGTTCAAAAATGTATTCGTGCCGGTGGAAAACATAATGATTTGGAAGATGTCGGGTTTGACGGTCGTCATCATACTTTCTTTGAAATGATGGGAAATTGGTCTTTTGGTGATTATTTCAAGGAAGGCGCAATTGAAATGTCGTGGGAATTATTGACCAAGGTTTTTGGTCTTGATCCGAATCGTATTATTGTTACAACACATGAAAGCGACGACGAAGCAACCGCAATCTGGAAAAAGATTACTGGGAAAGACGCTATACGTCTGGGCAAAGATAACTGGTGGTCGGCGGGCGAAACCGGCCCATGCGGTCCATGTACCGAAATGCACTATGACTTTGGTCCCGATGTCCCAGGCGGATTGCCAGGAACACCAGACGAAGACGGTGGTCGTTATGTTGAAATCTGGAACGACGTATTTATGCAATATGATCGTGATGCAAACGGCGTTTTAACACCATTACCAAAACAAAACGTTGATACTGGGGCTGGATTGGAAAGATTCGCGTCAATTATGCAAAATAAATTGGATAATTACGATACAGATTTATTCGTTAACCTGAAACGTGCAGTATCAGATTTAACTGGTGTTCGCGAAACAGATGAAAACAAATCCAGTTTCAAAGTTATTACAGACCATTTGCGCGCTGTCGGTTTCGCAATCGCAGACGGTGTTATCCCAAGCAACGCTGACCGCGGTTATGTAATTCGTCGTATTTTGCGTCGTGCAATGCGTCATGGACAAATACTGGGGCATCGTGGTGCATTACTGTCTGCGCTTTACCCGGCATTGGTTAATGAAATGGGCGACGCATATCCTGAATTAAAGGCTAACGAACAACACGTTGTTGAAATTATCAAGAACGAAGAAAACGCCTTTGCAGATATGTTGCAAAATGGTATGAAATTGTTGGAAAGCGAATTGCCAAAGGTTAATAATAATATGTTGCCTGGGGATGTTGCGTTCAAATTATTTGATACATATGGGTTTCCATTAGATTTAACACAAATGATTTTGCGCGATAAAAACATCAATGTTGATGTCGCGGCATTTGAAAAATGTATGGCTGAACAAAAAGAACGTTCACGCGCAGACACCCGTGGAACACGCGTATTATGGGAATCACAAAATGATTTGCCTGATACAATTGACACTGAAAAATATGAAACAAAAACCGAACAACCTGCAAAAGTGTTGGCAATATTACGTGGCGAAGAATTTGTAAAATCTGCCGATGCCAATGACAATGTCGAAATCGCATTGAATCACACACCTTTTTATGGAACCCAAGGTGGTCAGGTCGGCGACAGTGGTGTATTAAAAATTGGCAATGATGTTGTTATGAACGTTGCCGAAACAAATCGTGTTGGCAATGTTGTTATCCACAAGGGAACTTTGGTTGCACCAATTTCTGTGGGCGATATGGTTATGCCTGAAATCAACCAACAGATTCGTCAGCAGACTGCACGTGCCCATACCGCAACACATTTATTACAGGCGGCATTACGCAAAGTCTTAAACGAAGACGTTGAACAACGTGGATCAAAGGTTGCACCGGATTCTGTGCGTTTTGACTTTTCATTTGGTCGTGCAATGACTGCGGAAGAAAAACAAGCCGTTGAAGACCTGGTTAACCAATGGATTAATGCCGATATGCCGGTTGCACACGAAGAAATGGATATTGAATCGGCAAAATCACGTGGTGCGATGGCGCTGTTTGGTGAAAAATATGGTGATACAGTTCGCGTTATTACCGCGGGTGATGTTTCATGTGAATTATGCGGTGGAACACACGTATATCACACTGGAGAAATTATCAAAGCACGTATTAACAAAGAAAAATCTATCAGTTCTGGTATTCGTCGTATAACGATGTCTGTTGGAACATTGGCAGAATAATAAAATGAAGCAATTAAACGATAAAGATATTGCAGATATGATTGGGGACGATTTCGTCCCCGATGATATTTCAACGAAAAAATCTGTTCGTTCGGCATTGCATCTGTCAACACGTATTCCGTCCAGCCCCACCCCGGTTCCAGAACGCACAACAATCGATTTTCATAATCATACCGAAGAAGAATCCTGGGAAATGTTAACCGAAATCGCCACAAATGGCACACGTGAAGCAACCGTTATAACCGGTGCCAGCGGTATATTAAAAATAAAATTTCAACAATGGGTTCGCGAAAGCATATTAAGCCCATATATAATTTCATGCACACCAATAAATAATGGCAGTTTTTTTGTTCGATTTCGCAATAATAAATCTTGACCACGCAAAGGAAAATTTGCTTATATATCATAAACGGAGATGCGAGAGATATAAAGAAAGGAAATCGTGAAATGGCAAAATTACATTTCAAATATGGGGTTATGGCGGCATCTAAATCTGCAGACCTTTGTATCCAGGCACATAATTTACGCAAATCAGGTAACAATTACGAAGTTTTAAAGCCATC
>CAMOXB010000092.1 GCA_946628805.1 uncultured Pseudomonadota bacterium | reverse complement strand
GCAGGTATTCACATGCCACATTAGATATTTTTTGATCTTTCCCGTTATGTATGGTTCGTATTTGATTTTTGTCTTGGTGATAAATATTGTAAGTTCCACGGACGTTCAGTACGTGAATAGGTGCCTTTGATATATCACGAAATTTTGGAACGGATTTTATTATTTCGCTGTTCATTTTGTAAATCGTGTTTTCTGAAACAGGGGTATTTATATCAAAATAATTTGGCATTATTATTGCCAAATCTGATAATTTCCAAAAATATGGTGATTGTGTGTCTGTGGAAAATAAATCTTGTTGATGTTGACGTCTGGCGTTCAGTGCCTGGCATATTATTTCTGTGGTTGATGGGTATGGGATTTTAGACATTTTTAATCCTTTTTTGATTCATCAATATTTGCCAATGAAAATAATACGGACGATATTAATGATTGATAAGGGACATGCTGTGCGTCTGCTAATTCTTTTATTTTTTCCAATATCTGGTGTGGTATTCGCATATTTATTACGCAATCAGATTTATTAAATGCGCGAAAGGCCGCGTATTCTTTTAACAAAGATTCGATGTTCATTACGAATAATTGCTGCATTACGTTGGGCATAGACATACTCCTATACATAAGTGATTACAATTGACTATATCATTGTATTTACATTTGTCAATACATTTATGTATACATCTGTAATGGCGGAAATGTAGGCATTTGTGTTGATTGATGTGTTGCGGTTAAAGCTTTGATTTATTTTTATTTGTGTGCTAGAATCCGATTGGTTTTAAAAGGAAAGGATTTATTATGCGTAAATTATTGACGATTATTATGTCGTTCTTTTTGGTTGTTTCAAATGCGTGTGCACAATTACATGTTGATATTGTTGCCGGTGGTGTTGATCCAACATCGATTGCAGTTCAAAAATTTGAAACCATTGGCAAGGTTTCCACATCTGATGCAAAAATGTTGCGGACTGTTGTCGAAGATGATTTAAAGCGGACCGGTCTTTTCCGAATTGTTAATCATGATGCCTTTCCGGAATTTGTAAAAATGAACGAAATGCCAAATTTCAAAAGTTGGAACGCGATTAAAGCCCAGGCTTTGGTGCAAGCAACTTTGAAAGCCGAAGGTAAAGACAATTATAAACTGGAATTCTATCTTTGGGATGTTAATGGTAAAGAACAAATCGAAGCCCAAAGTTTGGTTGCTTCGAAAAAATCGGTTCGACGTTTGGCGCATATTATGGCAGATGCGATTTATGAACGCCTTACCGGGGAAATTGGTTATTTTGATACACAAATTGTCTTTATTGCCGAAACTGGACCAGTTGATAATCGTGTAAAGCGTATGGCAATTATGGATCAAGACGGGTATGGTATGCGTTATTTGTCTGATAAAAAGACATTTGTTATGTCGCCACATTTTTCGCCTAATATGTCCAGTGTGGTATTCTTGTCATATCGTAATGACGATCCAATGGTCTGGGTTTTGGATTTAGAAACAGGCGATCAAACAAAATTAGGCAATTTTGGTGGAATGAGTTTTGCACCACGTTTTTCACCAGACGGAAATCGTGTGGCACTGTCTTTGGTGAAAAATGGTATAACAAATATTTATGAATATAATATTGCAGACAAGACATTAAAGCAATTAACCTTTGGAAAGCATATTGATACCAGTCCGTCTTATTCGCCAGATGGTCGTTATATGGCATTTAATTCAGATTCATCTGGATCACAACAAATCCACGTCTTGGATTTAAATACCGGAAAACAAAACCGTATTACATTTGGGGCAGGGCGCTATGCAACGCCAGCCTGGTCGCCAGATGGTAATTATATTGCGTTTACAAAAATCGCAGAAAATACTTTCTATATCGGTATTATGAATCCGCAAGGAAGACACGAAAAAATCTTGGCGGGTGGTTGGTATATGGAAGCCCCGTCTTGGGCGCCTGGATCACGTCGCGTTGTTTATTATGAAACAGAACAAGCAGCCGATGGCGAAGAACGTATCAGCCATATTCGCAGTGTTGATATAACAGGTCAGAATATTTATGATATTGAATTGCCAGATAAAATAAATGGCGTTGAACCAACATGGTCACCAAAGTTGCCATAATGAAAAGATATTTATTCTTATTATATATATTTTCTGTGTGTCAAATGTGTTGTGCAACACCTGTGCGTGTTGCATATATCGTTGACGGTGATACTTTTGTTGGGGATGTAAAATTAAACGATAAAACAACGGTATCAAATGTAAAGATTCGTTTGCGTAATGTTGATACACCGGAATTACACGGAAATTGTAAATCTGAAATCAAACGTGCCGAATATGCGAAACAACGTCTGGGTGAATTAATACCTGTTGGTTCAACTATTGAAATCAATAATGTAAAAAATGATAAATACGTTGGTCGTATTGATGCAAATGTGTATGATAGCGCCAATCGTGATGTCGGGAAAGTTCTGGTCAAAGAAAAGATTGGCCGTCCATATGCCGGTGAAAAACGTAAATCATGGTGTGATTAACAACTATGTCTATTTATCGCATCACTGATTTCATCTAATGTTGCCGATGATGGTAATTCCGGTTCAAAATAAATATGTGTTGTTCCCGGGGTTATTCTGCCATGTTTTGGCCAATATAATCCCGTATTAACCCCAACAGGTGTGATTGGTAATTTTAAATGCGATGCCAAGAATAATAAGCCGCGTTTTAATGGTATGCGATGCCCAGGTGCAACACGTGTGCCTTCGGGAAATATAATAAGGGTCATACCGTCCATAACACGCTTCATAACGCGTTCTGCCAATATATTCATATTTGTTGCGCCACGTGTACGATTTACACCGATTAATCCAATTCGCCAAAATGCCCAACCATATATTGGAATCCATAATAATTCACGCTTCATAATAAAAAAGTAATTTGGAACATGGGTGACCAGTATCGCGATTTCCAGCATTGACATATGTTTTGCCGCAATGATTGTGCGACCATCCAGTCGTTTGTTGATGTTTTGTTTAAATGGAATACCATCTTCATTATTTAATGGATAATGAATTTCGTATTTTATTCCAGCAATTATTCGTGCCAGGAACAAAACGCCCCATGCATCTGCAAAAATAAACGCGCGTTCTAATTTATAAGATACTAATCCAATTAATAACAATGGTGCCCATGCCAGAAACCATAAAAATAAGATAACTTTGAATATTCCAGAACGTAACATTTTTAACTTTCCTTTATTCCAAATAATGTGGCGATGTATTTTACATATTCAATTGTCCAGCGTTTTACGCGCGATGGTGTTGGCATACCTGTTAATGAAGCAGGGCATGCAACAATATCAGTGTTTGGTAATACGCCATGTAATAAATACATTGCGCGATTCATGTGATCTTCTGTCGTGACAATAACAATGCGGTCTAATTTTTCACGGTTCACAATTTTTTTTATTGCCATCGCATTTTGGTATGTTGATTTTGATTTTGATTCAACATTTATATGTATATGGTTTGGGATATTTGTTGCGCCTGCACCAATAATATAAAGATTGCCGTATTGCAATGATTCCAGTTTTTTTAATGCATATGGAATACGACGTGCGTCGCCGGTTAATACGAATATATTATCGTCTTGGTATAATGATTGACAACGTGGTGGTGTCATTGATTTAAACATTATTCCACCGAATACAAAACAAAATATTAATACCAAAGATGCAGGAATATATTTTATCATTATTTTTCAGATAATATTTTAAATGTAGTCTTTTTGGTTATATATACCGAAAACATAACGATTATTATCGGCAATAAAATTAACAAAATCCAATCAGATAATGATAATGTTAATGTTGCCATTAATCCAACACGTGCAGAATGTGCCGTAGATAAAATCATTAAAATAATCGGCGTGGCAGATATAAAACCGATTGCGCATGCAATGGTGCTTATATGTGCAACGATTATTTGCATTTGTTTTGCGATGAATTTATCGGTTGCGCCGACTTGGTTCAATATTTCCAATTCGTGTTTGTGCAACATTGCGATATTACGTGATATATACGATACACATACACCAATCGATGTTAACATTAATAATAAAATCAAAGTGGTAATTGAAACCAATTTCCAGCCTGCAGATACAGATGTTTTTAATGCAGATGTATGTGGTAATAATTTTGCGCGCGATGATATTTTATCGCGGATTAATTTCATATCATCATGCTTTTTCAATTTTATTTCATACATAATTGGTAAATAGTTGTTTACCTTGGCACCATTAGAAATCCAATTGTGCAACATTTTTTCCATTTGATCCTTGGAAATTTCCTGGATGTTATCAAACTTGTCTGAATTTTCTTCGAATACCTTTTTTACATATCCAGCATTGTCCGGATTTGTAATTTGAACCGTTGCATATTTATCCCATTGATTATTCCAACGAATAACGCCGCCACCAACAGCCAATGCAATTCCAAACGCCAACACTGCCAGAAAAGTTAATACAGATATAACAACCGTCATAAATATAGACTGTTCGCGAACCAATGAAAATACCAATTTATTTTTTTTCATTATGCTTTACCGATTACTTCGAATTGTTTTGATATTTCAGAAAAAACGTTTTGCGGTTGTGGACCTTTCCATTTGCGGGTTTTGTCATTGGATAAATCAGAATTTATCCCAGAAAATGCAACGTGATGATTATCAACCATAATCACAGGAAATTTATATGTTTCCATTAATTTTTTATTATGTGTTGCCAATATAACCGTTGTTCCAAACATCTTGTTCATTTGGATAAATAATTCCATAAGACGCGATGCGTTTTCATCGTCCAGATTTCCAGTTGGTTCGTCCGCCAGTAATATTGATGGTTGAATTATAATCGCACGTGCAACAGATACACGCTGTTGTTGTCCGCCACTTAATTCCATTGGATATGCATTTGCATATTTTCCTAATCCAACCCATTCTAATGTCTTGGTTACCAATTTTTTTATTTTATCATTACTGAAACCGCGGACACGCAATGGTAATGCGATGTTATCAAACACTGTCATATGAGAAATCAACGAATATTCTTGGAATACAATAGCCATCTTTTGACGTAACGCCGAAATATCATCACGTGATAATTCGCCGCAATCGCGTCCAAAAAGTTTGATTGTTCCGCTGGCTGGTTTGTGTAATTGATATATTAATCGCAAAAGTGTCGTTTTACCTGCGCCACTGGCCCCAGTCAGAAAATAAAATGCGCCACCACTGATATTAAAAGACACGTCAGACAACACGTCGTGTTTATTATCATAATTTGCCGACACATTTGCAAAAGATATCGTTGTTTCTGTCATATTTGATATGATAGTAAAAAAAAATGAACCGGGCAAGGGTATTTTACAAAACTGTTATTATCAACAATCCCAACAAAGCAAATATTATTGCCGCGATTGTTATTTGCCATGAATATTTTTTAAATATTTCGTTTGCTTTTTCTTGAAAACGCCAAAGCAGGTATCCGATTATTGCGAAACGACCCGTACGGAATATTGCAGAAACGCCCAAAAATACCAAAATTGGATACTGTAAAAATCCGGCGCATAATGCTAATAATTTATATGGAATCGGTGTTATTGCAGTTGCGATAATGATTAAAATTCCATATTTAGTAAATAATGATTTTGTCATTTCGAATTTTTCAAGGCTGGCGAAATTTTCAATCAACCAAATACCAACCGAATCGAATAACCAAAGCCCAATAATATACGAAATTGCACCACCAATAATAGAACCCATTGTCGCTGCAAAAATAATAGGACGTGCACGTCGTTTATCGGATATAATCGCGGGGGTCATAAATACTTCGGGTGGGATAAAAAGGAATATTGATTCAAATACCGTCATCAAGAATACAACCCATGAATACCATGGCTTTGACGATTTATCTAAAATTTTTGTTACGATTTTCATACGCTATATAATAAATTATTTATAGTATATGTTCAACAGTTTTAATAATTTACTTGTATTTTTTATATACCGGTGTATCATTGCCGCAAAAGGATATCCAATTATGATAAAGAAACAAATCAATTCAAATCGTGGTGAAAAAATTGCCAGCAAAGTTCAAACTTTGGTTGCCGAAATATTACAACATGATTTTTCTGATGATAAATTAATAAGTGGTGTTTCAATTGTTGGCGCGGAATCACATGGTGGTATGCAATTTGTAAAATTATTCTTTTATGCGCGTGAAAATGTTTCGGAAACGCAAAAAAGACTGGATGAAATTACGAAAATGGTGCGTTTTGAATTGGCTAAAAAAATAGATCAAAAATACGTGCCTGAAATTCGATTCGTTTACGATGATACATTGGATCGTGCCGACCGAATCGAAGAATTATTAAACAATATTGAATTATAAACGGGGCAGGGAATGAAACAGTCTAATATTCGAAATTTCTCAATTGTTGCACATATTGATCATGGTAAATCAACATTGTCAGATCGATTGATTGAATATACGGGGGGACTGGAATCGCGCGAAATGAAAGCCCAGGTTTTGGATTCAATGGATATTGAACGTGAACGTGGGATTACAATCAAAGCCCAAACAGTGCGTTTGAATTATCGGGCTAAAAATGGTGAAACATATCAATTAAATTTGATGGATACACCGGGACATGTAGACTTTTCTTACGAAGTATCACGTTCATTGGCTGCATGCGAAGGTGCAATAATATTGGTCGATGCAACCCAAGGTGTCCAGGCGCAAACGCTGGCAAACGCATATCTTGCGCTGGATAACGATTTGGAAATGTTGCCGGTATTGAACAAGATTGATTTGCCGTCCAGTGATGTTGTTGCAACACGTGAACAAATCGCAGATGTTATTGGTATGGATGCATCAGATGCATTGTGCGTATCTGGTAAAACAGGGGCGGGCGTCCCGGAATTATTGGAAGAAATTGTTAATAAATTGCCGGCACCACATGGTGATGAAAACGCACCAACGCGCGCATTGTTGGTTGATTCTTGGTATGATTCATATTTGGGCGTTGTCGTTCTGGTTCGTGTGGTTGATGGAAAACTGCAACGCGGACAAAAGATTAAATTTATCGCAACCGGGGCAGAATACGTTGTTGAAAAGGTTGGTTATTTTACACCGAAAATGGAAAATGTAGATTCACTTTCGACCGGTGAAATCGGGTTTATTATAACCGGTATGAAAACGATTCACGATTGCAAGGTTGGCGATACAATCTGTGATGCAAAAAGCAGTGTTGAAATGTTGCCGGGATTCAAGCCGTCTGTGCCGGTTGTGTTTTCATCGTTCTTTCCAGTCGAAGCAAACGATTATCCAGACCTGCGCGAAGGGGCTGAAAAGTTGGCGTTAAATGATGCATCATTTGTATTTACAACTGAAAAATCTTCGGCTTTGGGCTTTGGATTGCGCTGTGGATTTTTGGGATTATTACATATGGAAATTATAAGTGAACGATTAAATCGTGAATTTAATTTATCGCTTATTAATACGGTGCCAAGCGTGCTTTATAAAATCCACCTTCGTGATGGTTCAACAATGGATTTGGAAAATCCAGCCGACATGCCAGATATAACACGAATCGAATCAATCGAAGAACCATGGGTTCGTGCAACGATTATGATGCCTGATAAATACCTTGGGGCGATTATGGAATTATGTGCATCGCGTCGTGGTGTCCAGGAAAATATTTCATATGTTGGAAATCGTGCCGTGTTGGTATATCAATTGCCACTGTCTGAAATCGTATTTGATTTTTACGATCGGGTTAAATCATTGTCGTCTGGATACGCATCTTTTGATTATGTTTTATATGATTATCGTGTAAGTGATTTGGTAAAGGTTTCAATTTTGGTTAATGATGAAAATGTTGAACCGTTATCATTTCTTTGCCATCGCGCTGCAGCCGAAAAACGTGGTCGTCAAATTGTTGAAAAATTAAAAGATTTAATTCCACGTCATCAATTCAAGATTCCGTTACAGGCAGCAATTGGGGGTAAAATTATCGCACGTGAAACAATCGCGGCATATCGCAAAGACGTTACGGCGAAATGTTATGGTGGTGATATTACACGTAAAAGAAAATTGCTGGAAAAACAGAAAGAGGGTAAAAAACGTCTGCGCACATTTGGCAACGTTGAAATCCCACAGTCTGCATTTATTAACGCATTAAAGGTTGGCGAATAATGTTGCAATAACATGTATAAACAAAAGGAAAAATAAATGGCGCATCAATTTTTCTTTAATTCATATATTTTGGACAGTCTGCCATCGCCAGAAACAGGATTTGATGTTGTTCAAGATTTGTCGGAACCAAGATTGCGTATGTATATCACACAACGTGGCGTAAAAAGTTTCTTTGTTCGCAAGCGCGTTAATGGACATGATAAACGCATTATTATTGGTAAATACCCCGAAACAGATATCGAAGATGCACGTTCAAAAGTAAGTGAGATTCTAGATGCGGCCGTTCAAAAAATTCCGAATCGTCGTAAAAAAATTTCGTTTAAAAATTTTGTTGATTTATACCTGGAACACAAAGTACGACGCGGTGAAGATTCATTAAATAAATTAAAGCGTGCGATAAAATTACACTTTGTTAATTTAATGGATAAAAATATCCAAGATATTAAATCATGTGATTTGCAGCGCGTGCTGGATAAAATTGCAGGTCGCGCAATGGCGTTGCGTATGCAGGAATTATTACAGAGTATTTTTAACTATGCTATCGCAATGGGATATTGTCATGATAATCCGGTTGATGATACAGAAAAAATTCAAGTTGTAAGACGTGAAAGAAAATTAAATAAATCCGGTCTGGTAAAATTATTGTCTGCGATAAAAAAAGAAAAAGACGTAAATTTGCGTTCTGCATTTTTAATGTTGATTTATGGATTTGCGCCAAAGACGAAAATATTCAAAATGCGATGGGAAGATTTGGATTTTAATCATGATATGTGGGGTGATATGCCGCTTTCTGGTCGCGCAGTTTTATTATTGCAAGATTTACCCCAAGACGGTGAATGGGTCTTTATGGGACGCGGTCGTTTTCATTTGACAGATCCGCGTGTTGCGTGGAAACGTATTGTGACAAATGCAAATATGCCGTATGTGACAATGGATGATGTTTATAAATTTATGATGCATGCATTGGTGTGGAATCCAGACAAAGATAATCTGCGTAATAATATGAACGATTTAATTGATGAATTGTTTGCATAATACATTTTTATAAAAAGTCAACACTTTGTTATCATTTGTTATAATTCCTTGACAGGCTTTTCATAAAATGATATTTTGTTATAAAAGGCGCCTGGGTAAAAACGGGCCACAAGATTAACACAAACAAAGGATATAAAATGTCTACTTTTGAAAAAGTACAAAAAATTGTAAGTGATAAATTGGGTGTTGATGCTGCCAAGGTTACAAAGGAAGCATCTTTTGCAAATGATTTGGGTGCAGATTCATTGGATATCGTTGAATTCGTTATGGAAGTTGAAAAAGAATTCAATATCACAATTCCTGATGAAGAAGCAACAAAATTGACAACAGTTGGCGCAGCAGTTGATTACATCGAAGCCCACATGAAATAATAATGTTGTATGAAAAATTATTAATGTCGTCCGATTGGACGACATTATTTTTATCCCGTTGATTTAATTTATCTTTTATTGTATGATTTGGCTGATAAATTAATAAAAAGGATTTTTTAATATGAAAAAAGTTGTTATCACAGGTATGGGAATTGTTTCACCAGTTGGCACAGGTATCGATTTTGCATGGAAAAATTTGCTGGCGGGGAAAAGCGGTATTCGCAAGGTGACAGATTTTGATGTTTCTGATATTGCATCGCAAATTGCGGGTTTCCCAGTATGCGGAACAAATCCTGGGGATTATAATCCGGATTCTGTGATTGATGCGCGTGAACAACGCAAAATGGAAAAGACATCGATGTATGCGCTGGTCGCTGCAAATGAAGCAATAAAAGATGCAAAACTGGACGATTACGATGGTGATAAAACACGTATCGGTGTTTCGGTCGGCAGTGGTGTTGGTGGACTTTCTACCATATCTGATACAGATACAGATATGATTAAAAACGGTGCGCGTTTTGTCAGTCCGTTCTTTGTCCCAAAATCTATTATTAATATGCCGGCGGGATATATTTCAATTAAATATGGTTTTGGTGGCCCGAATATCGCAATGTCCACAGCGTGTGCAACCGGTGCACATTCAATTGGCGAAGGTGCAGAAATTATCAGACGTGGTGATGCAGATATTATGATTTGCGGTGGTTCAGAATCTGCGGTTTGTCGTTTGGGTATGGCGGGCTTTGCCGCGATGCGCGCATTAAGTACGCGCAATGATGAACCGGAACGTGCTTCGCGTCCTTGGGATAAAGACAGGGATGGATTCGTTATCGGCGAAGGTGCAGGTATTTTGGTTCTGGAAGAATATGAACACGCCGTTAAACGTGGTGCAAAAATATATGCCGAAGTTGCCGGATTCGGAATGTCTGCGGATGCATATCATATCACAGCCCCAGCCCCAGAAGGCGTCGGTGGTAAACGTGCGATGATAATTGCGTTAGAAAAAGCAGGATTAAAACCAGAAGATATAGATTATGTTAATGCACATGGAACATCAACTGGACTGGGTGATGTGGGTGAATTAATCGCGGTCAAAGATTTGTTTGGAAACGGTAATACATGTATGTCATCAACAAAATCTATGACAGGACATTTATTGGGCGCTGCCGGTGCAATCGAAGCCGTATTTTCTGCATTAACAATTCGCGATAATATTGTTCCACCAACAATCAATTTGGAAAATCCAATTGATGAAGTTGGTGATTTCAATCTGGTTCCAAATGTTGCACAAAAACGTGAAATTAATGCAGTATTATCTAATTCGTTTGGTTTTGGGGGGACAAACGCCAGTTTAATCTTGAAACGCGTTAAATAATACGTTTCATAAAAAGAAAAGGAAAGGGCGATGTCAGATAAACAACTACTTGCAAATGCAAGAAATGAAATCAATTCATTAATTGAATCTGGTTACAGAATTTCTTTGGCGAATAAAGATACTTTTTATCTTTATTCAACAGACAGAAATTTATTGGCAACAATTGATTATTTCTATGATGGAAAATCAAAACCAAAATATACAGTTTTTGTTAACGGTTTACCGAACTGCAGAAAATTTGATAAATCAAATGAAACTTGCAATAAATTATATAACAAAGTAAATGCGGTATATAATTATGATTCAATGTTGGGGCAAAAAATAGATAATACGCCGTTTACAATGTTGCATGTTCAAGATATGTGGAATTATGCACGTAACAGCAAATCAATCGAAAAAGAACAAGATTTCTTGCGCGATTTAATAAGTGAATTGATTAAAAGGAAATGTCCAATTGACCTTATCCAACGAACAATTTATTGTTTTGCAAAATCTGGTGCAACACATGGTTTCCCAGAAGGATTTTCTGTTTTGAATTCATTATATAAATTGGTTGAATATCAAACACCACGTAAGAATATTTGGTTTTATACCGGACAAAACAGCACAGGTCGATTTGTTCCAATGGACAATGAATCGCGTGGTTTGTTTAACGATGTAAAAATTGCATTGCAAAATCAAAAACAAAATGTAAAATAGGTTTGTTTTTTCGGGGTATAGCTCAGTCTGGTAGAGCGCTACGTTCGGGACGTAGAGGTCGCAGGTTCGAATCTTGTTACCCCGACCATAAAATTCAAACCGGCACAAATGCCGGTTTTAATTTTATTAGGGGTAACAAGATGCACCAGAGTATCAACGGCACAAATGCCGGTTTGAATTTTCCACTTGTGTAATTTTTATTGGTGTATAAAATAGTTTTTGTTCTTTCGGGGTGTAGCGCAGCCTGGTAGCGCGTTTGTCTGGGGGGCAAAAGGTCGCGGGTTCGAACCCCGCCACCCCGCCCAACACTTTTTATTTTATTTCTTTATATG
>CAMOXB010000091.1 GCA_946628805.1 uncultured Pseudomonadota bacterium | reverse complement strand
GGTTCGATAAAACGCGATCCACCGTCCAAGTCGATTCCGTTATTTTGTGCAGATTTCAATTCATTTATTGCAACGCAAAAGAACACATCGTCAAATAACGGGGCATATTTGTTTGAATTGTTATTCCAGAATTCATCGGCGTGTTTTTTGATAAAATCACAAATTATTTCAGAGGCGGTATAGGTATCCAAATCACAGACCGACAACAATTGTTCTATTTTTTCTTTCTTTGCATGAACGAATAATCTTGCCAATTCATAGTCTGCTATCTTTGAAAACCGCATTTTACCGCCCCCGTTTTTGCACATTTTTTAACGACAAAGAAAACAACCGCCAAAGAAGTAAAGCGGTTGGGGATAGATAACAATAAGACTAATTGCTCTGTTTATTCAATATATTCACAGATCCCCAACCAAATTGGTTGGGATTTTTTATGTCATCGCTGACAAGTCTTATTGGGTATCTAGCCCAAGAGAAAACTTTTGTTTTCTCAATTATTATTATAGATAAAATATTCCAGATTTGCAATAAAAACATTGGATTTTTATAAATTTTCAGATAAAATTGCACACATGGCACGTCAAATAATAAAATTTGGAACCGTTAATGAAAATCGCAAGGCGCGATTTGCCTATTCTATCGAAGACACAATCGAAGCAGGCATTTCATTAACCGGCGCAGAAATAAAATCAATTCGTTACGGATTGGTGACTATCGTTGATGGATTTGTGCAAAGACGTGGGAACAACCTTTTCCTGGCGGGTGTCGAAATTCAAAAATTACCGACCGCGGCACGTATTGTTAATTTTGATGAACGTCGCCAAAGACAATTATTATTACACCGCAACCAAATTAATCGATTGATTGGAAAATTGTCTGAAAAAGGCGCAACAATCGTTCCATTGAAATTATATTTTAATAATCGCGGAAAATTAAAAGTCTTGTTGGGCATCGGGTATGGTAAAAACAAAGTCGATAAACGCGAAACAATCAAACAACGCGAATGGGAACGCAACAAATCCCGTATTATGAAAGGATAAAAAAAGTTCTGCAAAATCGCAGAACTTTTTATTTATATCACAAAAATTATTTTTCAATTTTTGGACCGCGCATACCTTTTGGTGATGGGCGCATTTGTTTTCTGACTGCTTTATATTCTTCAATCGAAACGCATTCGTCGCCGTTTACATCTGCGGTTGCCAATTTTTCAGCCAATTTTTTGTTCGCAACAGATTGCATATCTAAACATCCGTTCACAAATACAGGATGTGTCTTTTGTTGCATATGTTTTGCATAATGTCCACAATTCATCATTTTTCCGCAAACCATACCCAATGCAAATATAATTGCCCAAACGATTATATGTTTAATCCAATGTGCACGACCGTGGCAATGACATGAACAATTTTCGCCACATTCACATTTATGTTCCATAACAGGTGCAGATTTCACAGGTGCTTTTTTAACTATTGCTTTTTTTGCAACTGGTTTTGTTGTTTTTTTTGCTGGCATTTTAACCTTCCTTTTTTTTGTTATACAAATGAATTTTATCAACTGAAAAAAATAAAATCCAGTGGAAATTTTTCCATAAAAAAACACCCACAAATTTGCGGGTGTTTTTAACCTTTGTAAACAAACTACAAATTAGTTCAAAGCTTCCTTCAAGGATTTACCAGGACGGAATTTTGGTTGTGTAGAAGCAGCAATTTTAATTGGTGCACCTGTTTGTGGGTTGCGACCTGTTGTTGCTTTACGTTTAGCAGTTGTAAATGTACCAAAGCCAACCAAGCGAACTTCGCCTTTTTTCTTTAATACTTTTGTTACTGTGTTGATAAATGCATCCAAACAACCAGCTGCAGTTGCTTTTGTAACTTCAACTTCGTTTGCAATTGCTTCAATCAATTCTTGTTTGTTCATGTGTTTCTCCTTTCATATAGAGTTTTTTAAGGTTGTCCGGCAGTTTTCAAAGGCAATGCCCTTGGAACAATATCGTTGTAAACCTGTGTTTCCAAAGACATTGCCTCCACTGCTTAACCGAATCGTAGAGAAATCCGCGCTTTAAGTCAAGACAAATCTTTCAAAGGCGCAAAGAACTTGAAAAATTGACAAAAAATTATTTTTCAGAAAGGCTGACTGCTGACGGATTTACCGCACGCGCACCGGTCGAAGTGCTTTCACAAAGAACATAATCCGCACGCGCCCCACGAACATGAACCGCGCGATAATAATTCGGTGTCATATAAACAACTGTAAATATTACAATGCCCCAAAATACAGACTTGGTTAATTCCCATGGCTTTTTATACACATCGGCACTGAATTTATCTTTTAATAAATTTTGATATAATGCCCAGCCCCAACTGAACATCAAAACCAAGATTATAAACGCAAACAACAAATGTGCGTATTGTCCGACCGCATGCAACCCGGTTGAAAACTGATTCCAGCCATCACTGGTTGCCGGACATACATATAAAACATTATCTGGATTAATACCGGCGCGCAAATGAACCGGTGCATTACCACCAAAATTCATATTAAACGATGCCGCCAATATTATAATTGCCAACAACGATACGGTAAAAAGCAAGCCTGGTTTTTTATTCATATTTATCCTGCATCTTTTTATATTATATCATAAAAAATACCATTTGTGCAATTTTATGATTGAATATAATTACTTTTAATTTTATT
>CAMOXB010000090.1 GCA_946628805.1 uncultured Pseudomonadota bacterium | reverse complement strand
ATTGATTCTTTTGCTGCAAAGCGTGCATCTGGATTATCATCTGCATCAAAGTATCCGTTTGCTGTAACACGAGTCATATCATACATATTCGATGCAACTGTTGCACGAATTCGTGTATCCATGGCGGCTGCATTTATTGCCATACCACCCCAACCACAAATACCGATGATACCAATTTTATTTGCATCAACATCATCACGATTACTTAAATAATCAACCGCCGCAGAAAAATCTTCGGTGTTAATATCTGGTGATGCGACATAGCGAACTTTGCCACCGCTTTCGCCAGTAAAAGACGGATCAAACGCCAGTGTTATAAATCCACGCGATGCCATTTCTTGGGCATAAAGTCCGGATGATTGTTCTTTGACCGCACCAAAAGGCCCAGACACCGCAATTGCCGGCAATTTTTCCGATGTTTTATTTTTTGGCATATATAAATCGCCAACTAATTCAATTCCATATCTGTTATGGAAATGAACTTTCTGGGTAATAACATTTGGATTTTTCGGAAAAACATTATCCCATCGATTACCACAACATACAAAACCAATAATTCCACAAATGACAATAATAACAGATGCCAATAACGCCCATTTCATTTTTAACTCCTTTTTTGTTATAAATAATATATTATTTTTATTTCGATTTTTTTCAATAAAAAAACACCGGCATCCGCTTGCATGCTTTGCACTACAGCGAGATAAATTTACCGGTATTTTTTTATTTTTCTAACCAATTATTCAGACTTTTGTTTACATCATTCATATTATTGCAAACCGCAAATACACCAAATGATTTGCATTTATCAGAATATTCTTTTGTATTGTTTCCTGTGGCACCTGTAAATGCTATACAATCCATACCAGCTGATTTTGCAGCAACAAAATCATTAACACTGTCGCCAATAACTATACAATCTTTGGGTTCATAATTTTTTGTTTTAGCCGCCAACAAAAACAAATCAGGTTCTGGTTTTCCATGTTCAACCATATCAACAGTAAAAAAATCTTTATCAGACATATATTTTTTTATCCACTGAAAACCTGTCATTTTCCATTTGTGTTGTGTGGCAGTTGCCCCTGTTGCAATACAATGTTCAAAATTATTATTGGCCATAACATTTTCAACACCATTTATTGCAACCATACAATTAGTCCCAAGATAAATTTCCCTTTCATTTATCTTGTTTATAAAATTATCATCTAAGACCAAACCAGATATATTTTTTTCCAGTCTTTCACGACGCGTTTTATCTGATACCCCAACCAACAAATCAGTCTTTTCCTTATCGGTTAGTTTTATATTTCTTTCACTTGTTAAAATTTCATCCCATGCACGAACCCACAGTTTTTCACTATCTGCGATAACACCATCAAAATCCCAGATTAATAATTTTTTCATATATTTTATCTTCCTTTTATGAATTGTTCCCATTGTTTTTCTATCTGAGATTTATTCATAAAAAACACCTTTGTTTATTATATATAATCTTTATATAAAATTTTTTTATTGTTTTTATTTTAATGGTGGGAAACAGTTATCACCGCCGTCTGGACAGCAAACCATCCAACCATCGCCTGCATCAGTGTAAACTTCACCTGCACAGCAACCATTTTTATCTGGACGTGCGCCATCATTACACGTGACAAAGAAACCATTCCAGTTTTCAATTAAATAATGTGTTGTATAACCAACTAAACCGCCCAAGACAAATGCACATAAAATCCAAACCCATTTATGACATTTTGTATTTTGTTTTGATGATTTTTTTATAACTTTATTTTTCATTATATACACCTTAGTCTTCTTCGATTATTTTTTCCAATTCTATTATAAAATCAATCGCAGGGTTAGTCAATTTTTTCGCCTTTTCAATCATACGTTCTGCTTCTGCTTGCATTTGAAGACGTTTATAAGTTTCAACGATTTCAACAGATTCTTCTTCGTCGTCCAAATTATCGTCGTTCAATGCACGTGCAATTTCCAGTTCTTGTTTTGCCAAGGCTTTGTATTTAACAGAATTTTCTGGACATCCGCGTTCTGATAAATTCGCATAAATTTTTGCATTGTCAATGTGTGATTCGGAATCAACATTACCATCAGAATACAAACGCTTTGTTAATAACATTTCAATTTTTTCACATGTTCTTTCATCTAACATTTGTTGTTCAATTTGTGGTGTTGCAATCTGAATTTGTTGTTTTATATGATGATTTGGTGTTGCAAATCCACTGATTATAAACCCAACAAGTGTACCCATTAAAAACAGTGCAATCATACCAATTGCGCCATATACACGATATTTTTTGTATTCATTATTTTGCTTTTTCATTTTTCTCTCTCCTTGGTTTTTTTATTATTTCACAATACCATCTTTGATGGTGATAATTCGGTCTGCGCGTTTTGCCAGATTCATATCATGTGTCACAAATAACATAGACATCTTGGATTTCTTTACCAAATCCAACAACAAATCAAATACTACATTTGCATGATTTGGGTCCAAAGATCCAGTCGGTTCGTCCGCCAATAATATTTCTGGATTATTAGCAATTGCACGTGCAATTGCGACACGTTGTTGTTCGCCACCTGACATTTCCGACGGGAAATGATTTGCACGATGTGCGACATTTGCCATTTTTAACAATTTCATTGCACGCGCGTTTGCAAGACTTTCGTCCATACCATTTGCCATCATTGGTAATACTACATTTTCCAACGCTGTAAAATCAGACAACAAATTATGCTTTTGATAAACAAATCCGATTTTCTGGCGACGCAAAAGTGTACGTGTTTCTTCATTAATCTTGTCCAACGGATGACCGTTTATAAATATATCACCACTGGTTGGTTTATCCAACAATCCGACACATTGCAAAAGTGTTGATTTACCCGAACCACTTTGTCCAACCAATGCGATAATTTCACCACGATATAAATCAAATCCACCACCACGCAAGATATGTAATGGCTGGCCACCTTCGATAAAAGTTTTCTTGATATCACGAACCGACATAACAATGTCTTTCTTTGATATCTTTGATAAAGAATTTAATATACTTGCCATTGTGTGTCACCTATTCGTTACGCAGTGTTTCAACCGGATCAGTGTTTGCCGCGCGCCATGCCGGATATAATGTTGCCAAAAATGCCAACGCAATTGCAATTACTGCAATTCCAATAACTGTTGATGGGACTAATTTCGACGGCAATTCAGAAAGTGAATATAATTGCGCCGGGAACAAATCACGACCGGTAATAAATTGAAAGAATTTACGTATTGGTTCAATATATATTGCCATTAACACACCAATTAATGTTCCAAATGTTGCACCAATTACACCAATATATGTTCCTGCCAGAATAAATATCTTCATCATCGATTTGCGCGATACACCAAATGTACGCAATACGGCAATGTCTTTATTCTTGTCTTTGACCAACATAACAAGCGATGAAATTATATTAAACGCTGCGACAATAACAATTAATAATAATATTAAAAACATTACACTGGATTCAACCTGAAGCGCGCCGACAAATCCGCGATTCAAATCACGCCAATCACGAATAATAAATCCATCTGGCAATAATGTATCCAGTGCCTTTACAACATCTTCACTTTGTTCGGCATCGCTTAAAAACAAATCAATATGTGTCACAGAATTTTCAATATTCAAATATTTCTGTGCAGTAGCCAGTGGCATAAATATATACCCATTATCATATTCATACATTCCCATAAAGAACGATGAAACAACCGGATACGCCATTATACGTGGCATTGTTCCAAACGGTGTTGCCGTTCCGCCATTTGCCGAAATCAACGATACTTTATCCCCAGCCGTCACATGCAATGCACGTGAAAGTGACGCACCAATTATTAATTCCCCATCATTAACCGCATCAAGGCTTTTACCATAAATACGTGCACCATTTTGTGTTTTTGAAATTAAATCAGGCATACGAATACCGCGCACCATTGCGCCCGAATTATTTCCTTTGGCAGATGCCATAATTTGACCTTCGGCAATTGGAACAATTGACGTAGTGTATTTTGCAACAACTTTATTTTGACGCATTTTATCAATCAAGAAATCATAGTCAGATATTGTTCCATTTTGATGATAAACAACAACATGTCCGTTCATACCAATAATACGTGAAAGTAATGTATCATGAAATCCACCCATAACAGACATAACAACAATCAATGTTGCAACCCCCAGTGTGATACCTATCAACGACACCCATGAAACAACAGAACCAAACCCGCGCTTTTTCGCACGTAAATATCGAAAGGCTATCTTTTTTTCCAATTTCGAAAATAGCATTTTTTACCCCTATTGGTTCAAGAATTCACGCAATTCATCACCGGACAATGGCGTATTTCCTTTGACTGTTCCGGCATCAACAATTGAAATTAAACGCGGCGACATAAATACAACCAATTCTGCAAATGGTGATATTAATGTTTCAGGCGTTGTCACAAACGAATGTGTTGGAATACCAACAATCACATAATTATCGCCAACATTTGATGGAACTTTGAACGAAGTTAATTCACCATTTGTTGTTGATAAAACGATTTTTGCATCAATCTTTTTATATCCGCCGTAATCACCATATTTCCCAGTTGCACCAATAATCAAATCAGTTTCCAGTCTGTCTTCTTTGCCACATTGACCAATATCAAATCGTGATTGCCAACCATTTGGTATTGCAAATGTTCCCTGGGAAACCAAGACCATATTTGCCTGTTGTGAAATAAATTCTTGCAATGTTTTTGTGTTTATTTCCGGACTGACCACCAATGTACGTCCAACAACACCAGGGATTGACATACGAATATTATTTTCACCAAATGCCGGCAACATATTCATCCAAACAATCGCGCTGTCTGATTTTGGATAAACACGATAAACATCAATATCCCATGCCAAGACATATTTTTTCGATGAAACATCTGAAATTATTTTTGACACTTCACGTTCGGTTTGATAATTACCTTCGAACACAACGGTTTTATCTTGCCAGTTAACCAATAAATTACGAACATCTGCACCACGCATTGCGTCCAATATCGCCATAATCATTGTTTCGTCTTTTGGCATTTTTATCATCCATTTACCATTTGCCGTTAAATGAATTTCACCAAATTCAGCATCATACGAATAATAAACACGTCCCAATTTTGCCATTAATTCAACCGCATCTGTCAAAGAACTGGTTGAAATTGTGCCAGATATTTTTTCAAATGTCGCCTGATCTTCAACAACAGAAATATCCGTATCATCTAATAATTTTTCCAGCGCATCTTTCAAATACATCTTTTTGAATTCATAATCCGAAACTTTCAAATCCGGCAACGCATCACCAGTATTAAGGCGAACAATTTCTATTTTTTCTTCGGGAACGACTGTAACAACACTTTGGTTATTCCAATCAACCGTGCATCTTTTTGGCAAATCCAATGCAAATCTTTGTGCAGTATCAGTTGTTAACGCCGCCTTTTTTGGGAAAATAGGCACAGAATTTTCATCAATAACCGTATTTTCAACAACGGTCACCGTATCATAAAGTGGCATATTTTGTTGCCGGTTTGCGCAACCTGCAACAAATATGGAACAAATCATTGTGCATAAAACGATTGAATTTTTGATATTGTTTTGTGCCATTATTCTTTCCTTTTTTATCTTTATAGCATATTTATACTAGATATTCATAATTTTTTCAAATTCTTCCAGCGTCATTTCATAAATTGGTTTTTGGTTTGGAGTAACCAGACTTTTTACATTTTCAAATTGTTTTTCAAACAAATCCATTGCATTTAATAAATTTGCATCAATTTGCGCCCCAGACTTTTTAAGGCGATTTCCATATTCAACAATATATTCCAAAACATCCGCAGCAAAAAAACGTCCAACATAGTTTTCCAGCGCAATTCCGCCTTTTTCAACACAAATCGCCGACAAAATACGCGACATTTCATTATAAAATCCCGCTAATTTTACATAGTTTTGAACAGTTATTGCCATGGTCCTTCCTCTGGTTTATTTTTTTATATTATAAAAACTATTGCGACAAAAACGCAATTAAATTATAATGTAAATTATGAAAACAAGATATTTATTTTTATTATTGGGTTTGGCGGCATGCGCATCGGCTAATCGTGGGTCGATTGATGATGCCACAATATTGAATTGGGAAAATGATGCGGTAACGACTGAACAATTTGTTCGCGACCACAAATCATGTCTGGGAATAAAGGATACGAATTATATCCCACGTTCACGTATCGCAAAATTATTGTCCCCAAATCAAAGCGCACAAATGCCCGATTGGGACGGACTTTGGGTGACATTTCAATCCAATGAATATAAAGACGTTGGACAACGCGCCCTGCTTTCTGTACCACCAAACAAGGCGTCCAAGACCGTTGGATATTATCGTAAATGTATGATGCGTCGCGGATATTTATTACGTGCGTCGTAAAATATCATATATTTGTTATTTTCTAAAATTGTGATATAATATTTACATTATGAAGAAATCAATATTTTTTTGGCTGTATTTTGTCGCGTCTATTATTTTGGCGGTGTATTTTTCAACCCGCATTATAACCAGCCTTATGGGACGCGGCCCAATATCATACGTAAAACACATATCGGTTATCAGTGATTCTTCGGACGCTAATCTTGAACCGGTAATGATTGCAATTGGAATTAATCATGGAACGAACATCAAATCTGTTGATTTATACCAAATAAACAATCGTGTTATGAAAGTCCCAGGCATAAAAAACGCCGCAACACGCCGATTGGCAAATGGCGATATTATAATCAAGACACAACAATATCGTGTTGCCGCACAATGGAGTGACGGGACATATTATTATCCTTTGTCGGCAGACGGAACAAAAATCGATACCCCATCAACAACACGCGATGAAAACACTATCGTTTTTATGGGTATGTTGCCTGACGATTTAACCGATATAATCAACAATGTTTCAACGATATCAGAATATATTGATTATATGAATATGGTTGAAAATCGTCGCTGGGATATTCATACAAAAAACGGAATAACAATTATGTTGCCTGAAAACAATCCAGGATTTGCAATAAATAAAATCGCACGATTAAACCAAACACATAAATTATTATCACGACAATTAAAAACAATTGATATGCGTGATAATGCAAGAATTTTGGTCAAGACAATTAAATGAAACTTTCGAATTCGTCTTTTTTATGCCTTGATATTGGAACATATTGTGTTCGCGGATTTGCACATTGTATTCGGGATGCACGAATTGTTCAATCGGCAATGCATTCTGTAAAAAATACAAACACAATATTTGCATTAAAAAGTGTGGTTGATGAACTGGAACAACAATTAAACACTCACTTTAATTCGGCATTTATAACTGGGAATTTCGGTGATGCAGATTTCAAAACTTTTTCCGATATGATTTCCTGGAACAGCGAACACAAGATAACCGAATTGGATTTACGTCATCAAATTGCAAAAATAAATGTGCCTGATGATTTTTATTCAATGCATATAATACCGGTTTTCTATGGCACACCAAATATAAAAAACATTGGTAATTCGCCAATTGGACATATTGATACCGGACTTAAATCTATATTCAGTGTGATTTCATACGAAACCGATAAAACACGATACATATCGGATATGATGCGTCGTTCACATATTCAATCCAGTGGATTTTTAGACCCATCTTTCCTGCAAAATGCGGTTTACAGAAAAGAAAATGAAAAAGTCCTTTTTATCGACATGGGACATGAATTTACAACCACATCAATTTGGACGCAACGCGGACCATTATATTTTAATAAAATTAAATTTGGTGGACGTGATATAACGAACGCTATTGCGCGCGGATTAAATATCGGAACAAATGATGCAGATACGTTAAAAATCGCCGTTGCCAGCGCAACACCAAATGAAATGGATCGTTTTACACCGGCAGATTCATCGGAAAAATTTGCATCTTTTTCACGTGCCGATATAAACGATATTTTTATTCCACAATTAAAAGAATTAATCAAAACGATATATGAACAATCTGAAAAATATATCAATCAATATAAACCAGAAAAGATTATTTTAACTGGCGGTGGTGCGTCGGTAAACAATATTAATACCGTTCTTGAACGCGTTTTCAAGATACCTGTGGATAATATGGGGGACAGCGCAACCATTAACGCATTATCTGAATACATATGGAATACATATTTACCAGAACGTAACGCATATATACAAAAACAAGAAAAAATTCAAAACACTGTTGAAAAAATAACCGGTATTTTCCACCGCAAGAAAAAGATAAAAAAGAAAAAATTCGTCCCAATAATGCCCAGCACGCTTTGCTTTAATATGAACGATATGTCAACATATACTATGTTTGCCAGTGCCGGTATATCAATGATACACGTTGATATTATGGACGGATTTTATGTTGATAAAATTGCCGGTGGAATTTCTGAATTGGCAAATATTCGTGAAAAGACTAAATCACATCTGCACGTTCATTTAATGACGGAAAGCCCGTCTGTATGGGCAACCGATGCAATTAATGCCGGTGCCGATACGGTTATAATTTCAACAAATACGTCCGGTGTAAAGAACGCGATAAAAATTGTTCGTGATTCCGGTAAACGTGTTGGAATCGCATTAAATCCTGAATCAAACGTTGAAATATTAATCCCAATATTAAAACAAATTGACGAAGTAATGGTAATGGCTGTTAAACCAGGTGCCGCCGGTCAAGAATTTGACGAAAGCGTATTACAAAAAATCAAAATATTAAATTACACACGAAAAAAACATGGATTAAAATATTTAATCAGTGTTGATGGCGGTATAAATCAAAATACTGCAAAAATGTGTTGGGACGCCGGCGCAGATTTATTAGTAAGTGGTTCTTATCTGGCGCGCGCAACCGATTTCCCATTGGCGGTTCAAAGTTTATTGAATCACTAGTTTTCGTCCATCGCCTTCTTGCGTGATATATATATGAATTGTGTTTTCTGGCAACATATCTTTTGCAATATCGGGCCATTCAATCAATGTAATATCATTATCAATAGCATATGGCAATCCGATTTCTTCCAGTTCTGATGCATCACCAATACGATATAAATCAAAGTGCGAAATACCGTCATAATTTTGAACCAATGTAAAAGTTGGACTTGGCACGACAGTATCTTCGCCACGTAAAGTTTTAATTATCGTGCGTGCAATTTCACTTTTCCCCATACCCAAATCACCATGCAACGCAACGGTTTGTGGCGCATGTAAAGTCTTTGCAAATTCACACGCCCATGCGCGTGTTTCATCAATATTATTTAAAATATATTCTTTCATTTTATTCCACCAATAATAAATCGTCTTCCAACGCATGGATTAAATCGCGAATTTGTGCAGCCTGTTCAAATTCCAGATTTTCCGCATGCTTTTGCATTGTCTTGGTAAGCGTCTTGATTTCTTTGCGTATTGAATCCGCATCCATAACACCACCATCTTTATTATAAACAAATCTGCGCGCTTTGTCTGTTTTTTCTTCTTTTTCTTTGACTTCTTCGAATACAGATTTTGAAATTGTCTTTGGTATTATACCGTGTTCGGTATTATATTGCATTTGCTTTTCACGACGACGCGCCGTTTCATCTAATGCCGCGCGCATTGAATCTGTTATGGTATCACCATATAAAATCACACGACCATTTGCATTACGTGCCGCACGTCCAATTGTTTGAATAAGTGAACGTGTCGACCGCAAGAATCCTTCTTTATCCGCGTCCATAATTGCAACCAATTCGCATTCTGGGACATCTAAACCTTCGCGTAATAAATTAATTCCGACCAAGACATCGTATTTACCTAATCGCAAATCACGTAACAAATCAATACGTTCTAATGTTTCAATATCTGAATGTAAATAGCGCGCACGCACACCATTTTCAACAAAATAGTCTGTTAATTGTTCCGCCATTTTCTTAGTTAAAGTTGTGACAATAACGCGACCTTTGGTCTTTTTAACCGTATAAAGCAAATCATCAACCTGGTGTTCGGTTGGACGCACTTCGCATATTGGATCTAAAAGACCGGTCGGTCGTATAACCTGTTCAGATACAATTCCATTTGATTGTTCCAGTTCCCACTGGGCTGGCGTTGCCGATACAAATATAGTCTGTGGACGTAATGCGTCCCATTCGTCAAATGTTAATGGACGATTATCAACGCACGACGGCAAACGAAATCCATATTGCGACAACGTTTCCTTGCGCGCCCTATCCCCACGGGACATCGCGCCAATTTGCGGAACAGTTACATGGCTTTCATCCAGAAACAAAAGTGCATCTTTTGGTAAATATTCAAACAATGTTGGTGGTGGTTGCCCCGGCAAACGCCCGGTTAAATATCGCGAATAGTTTTCAATTCCACGACATGTTCCTGTTGATTCCATCATTTCGATATCAAAGTTTACACGTTCACGCAATCTTTGTTCTTCGACATATTTCATATTGTCATGAAAATATTGCAACCGTTCGTCAAGGTCTTGTTTAATTTGACCGATTGCCTGTAATACCGACGGCATAGGTGTTGCATAGTGCGTATTTGGATATACAACAATTCTGTCCAATTTATGTAATTTTCCACCGGTTAATGTATCAAATTCCCATATTTCATCAACTTCATCACCAAAGAAAGATATTTTCCACGCCCTATCTTGGCTGTGTGATGGGAATATATCCAATGTATCGCCACGCGCACGAAAATCACCACGTGCAAAACCCATTTCATTACGTTTATATTGAATATCAACCAATGCGCGCATAACGTCTTTTTCTGAAATTTTATCGCCAACTTTTAATACCAATTTCATTTCTGAATATTGTTCTGGGGACCCAATACCATAAATAGACGATACAGACGAAACAACAATAACGTCCCTTTCTTCCAACATTGCACGCGTTGCCGAATGGCGCATACGATCCAATTGTTCGTTTATAGACGCATCTTTATCAATATATGTATCGGTTGTTGGAACATAGGCTTCGGGTTGATAATAATCATAGAAAGACACAAAATATTCCACATGATTATGCGGAAAAAAAGCCTTCATTTCCGTATATAATTGCGCTGCCAGAATCTTGTTTGGTGCCATAATCATTGTCGGACGCCCCAATTCTTTAATCACGTTGGCCATGGTAAAGGTCTTACCCGAACCGGTTACACCTAATAAAACCTGGGATTTTCGTCCTTCATTAACGCCGGCAACCAATTCAGATATCGCCGTTGGCTGATCCCCCATCGGCGCAAATTCAGATTCCAGCGAAAAAACATTTTTTACGTCTTTCATGTTATTTTTTTGTTCACATACCTTAATATAATTCATTATAATAAAAATACAAGGAAAGAGAGAGATGTCAATTAAAACCAAACAAAACAAGATATTGTTCGTATTGTTATCATTTATCGCCTTTTTGGCATTATCTGTTATATTTGTTCCACCAATGATAACTTTAAATAATATCAAAGGCAAAATTGAAAACGTTATATTAACACGAACAGGCATCCCTGCAAAAATAAATGGAAATATTAATTTCAGTTTGATGGGCAACGCAACAATCGTTGCACATGATATCAGTGTTCCAAATGGGACTATATCATCGGTCGAATTTGCAATACCATTATTTGATATATTTAATATAAAAAATGCAGATGTTAATGGCGATATATATGTAAATAATGCATCACTTCATATTGAAAAGATTGTTCCGTTTTCTGGCAACAATACTATCGTTGTTAATGATTCAAAGATACAATTCTTGAACAAAGAATATAATATTATTCATGCCGATATTTCAAAAAATAAAATTGATGCACTTGTTCGTACAAATCAACACAAATATGAAATAAAATTAAACGGTAATAAATTCGTTATAAAAAATAAAAATAACGATATGGATTTATCTGGCGAATTATTACCAGACGGAACTGCCCATGGTAAAATCGATATAATTGCACAGAACGTTAACAGATGGTTTGAATTTGACACACCTAAAATCAACGGAAAATTTCCAATAACTGCCGATATTTCATGGAACGGTGGATACGGGATTAAATTTGACAACATTGTCGCACAAAGTGTTCATGGCAGCATTGAATACAAAGACGATGGATTTAAAATAATAAAATTAAAATCAAACAATGCAGATTATGATATGTCATTTTTTATGACAACACCTGATATATTAAAAAATTCAGATTTTGATTTAGATTTTTATGGAAATCTGAAATTTGGTGATAAAACATTTAATCATATGCAAATCATCACACACGGCGAAAATGATAAAATAATAATAGAAAATATTATTGCCGACGAAACACATATTCATGGTGGAACAATCGATGCCAATGGTGCGCATGATGTATTTGTCGCCGGCCCATTATCTGGTCTGCATACAACATGTCTTTTCAATGGCACGCCAACAAATTGGTATTGTAAAGAATATTCGCATGGTAACAATATTACGTCTGTATTTTCTGTCAAAGACGGTGTAATTGATGCAGATGTTTATTCTACTGCAATATATGCAGACATGAAACCATTCGTTGTAACAATACGAAAACTGGCACCACGTGGCACAGTCAGATTTTATTATCCAGATATGACCGGAACATTACATTTGGAAAAAGACAGTTATACGGTGGACTATACACGTCTTGATGACAGGTCATTAAATCAAGCAAAAATCAATCTCAAATTTTTGCCAGAATTTATGCGCGACGAACCTGGGGATTTTGTATGGGTTAACGGGGTTATGATTTTTACACCAAATTCAAAGAAATGGCTTTTGTCTAAAAGCACAGATTTCTTTATATTACGTGGTGAAAATTTTAAACAATTAACAAAAACAATCGATTTACAATCATTGAACGATTTGTCATATGTTTTATCCGGAAAATATAAATATGAAAACATATCTGATTTAACCATAGAAATCGCAAATCATAAATTCATCGGGACGCTTTCTGGAAAAACGATTACATTAAAAACAGATACATTAGATATTGATTCATTTACAAATAAAGATTTTATAAATAATTTTGAAGAGATATCTTT
>CAMOXB010000089.1 GCA_946628805.1 uncultured Pseudomonadota bacterium | reverse complement strand
CGCGAAAATCTGAATCCAATTGAAGAAGCCGACGGGTATAAAAACTTGATGGAAAAATGCGATTATTCATTGGAAGATGTTTCGAAATTAATCGGAAAATCCGTCAGTTATATTCGCAACTTGATGCGAATAAATTCATTACCAGAATCTGTCAAAGAATTAATCCGCGAAGGTCGCATATCCGCATCGCACGCACGCACAATTGCCGTATCTGATAATCCTGAAGAATTGGCACACGACATTATAAATAACAATCTGTCGGTTGCAGAAACCCAAAAACAGGTTAAAAATTCAACACGTTCGAAAACCAGTCGTAATTTCACACAAAAAACACTGGATAAAGAATATGTTGCAAAAATCGAATCGAAATTATCAAAACATTTTGATGCGCCGGTAAAATTGAACGAACGCCGGGGTGGGGCGGGGCAGTTTGTAATTTCATTTGCTAACCGCGTCCAAATGGAAGATTTAATTAACAAATTATCAAAATAAAAAAAACACCGGCGATTGCCGGTGTTTTTATAACAAAGTTAATATTATTTAACTGTTGTTGTGGCATTACGATTGTATTTCCAAACGTCTTCGCCAGAACCGCGTACCAATGGGCGTTCTTTGCCGTAAGAGATTGTTGAAATACGTGATGGTGCGATACCGTCATGAACCAAAACTGCTTTTGCAGCGTTTGCACGACGTGCGCCTAATGCCAAGTTGTATTCTGTTGAACCACGTTCGTCGCAATTACCTGCGATTTGGATTTTTGTACCTTCGTGGTTTTTCATATACAAAGATTGACCCAACAAGTTGTTTTCTGCTTCGTCAGAGATTTCTGCAGAATTAAACGCAAAGAATACGCGTTGATCGTTCAAGTCAGATGGTTCAACAATACCGGATCCACCGCAAGCGGCCAACAATCCAGCAACACCAGCTAATAAAGCAAAATTTAATACTTTCATGAAAATACTCCCTTGAGTTTTTGTTGCTCAGTGTATATTCTATATCATGAAGTTTTAAAAATCAAGGAATAAAACATGGGAAATTATGCGTTGCAAGATTTGAATTTGGCTGGTGTTCGTTGGGAATTGTCTGAAACCCCAACAAAACAGGGCGCAAAGAAAGCCCCAGTTCAAGAAAATTTATTACCAAATAAAACTGATGCAAAGCCTATTATTGTTCCACCATCTGCACCAATTACTTTGGATACAGTCAACGCGATGGTCGCGCGTCCAAACGATATTGATTCACTTTTACGTATGATTGGCGAATTTAATCATCCATTGCGCGCATCGGCAACAAATGTTGTTATGCCAAACATTGCAAAAAATCCAAATGGATTATTAATTATTACTGATTTGCCCAGTGGTGATGATGATTTATCCGGGAAAATTCTGTCCGGTATGGCGGGCGAATTAACCGACAAAATGTTATCTGCGATTGGTATGTCGCGCGATAATGTTTCGATTGTTCCGTTATTATTCTGGCGCACACCAGGCGGACGCAGTCCAAATCGTGATGAAATTGATTTATCGATGCCGTTTGTTAATAAAATCATTGAAATGATACAGCCAAAAATCGTTATAACATTTGGAACATTAAGCACGTCGGAAATAACAAAATCAAACCTGAACGACGTTCACGGCAACGAAATAGTCAGCGAACACGGATACACAATTGTTCCAATGTATCACCCAAATTATTTAATTTTGAAACCCAGTGCCAAGAAAGATGTTTGGGACGCCTTGCAAAATATTCAAAAATTGTTGAAAAACCCATAAAAATATTTAATAATTATCCCAGATTTACAAAGGAGCACAACTATTAAACCGAATATGAACAATGGCAAAGGTCGCGATTTGGGACCACGCATGAATGAAAAAATATTTGCAAAATCTGTCCAGGTTATCAGTGCAGACGGGCAAAATCTGGGTGTTATGGAAACAGCCAGCGCATTAAATATGGCGTATGATATGGGATTGGATTTGGTTGAAATAAACGCCAATGCAACACCAATCTTGGTAAAGATTATGGATTATGGCAAATTCAAATACGAACAGAAAAAACGTGCAAACGAAGCACGCAAAAAACAAAAAACAATCGAATTAAAAGAAGTCTGGGTAAAACCTTTCATCGAAGAAAACGATTTGAATATCAAATTGAAAAAAGTTTTTGAATTCTTGGACGAAGGCAACAAAGTTAAAATTGCCGTTATGACCAAGGGCGCAAAGAAAGTTCTGGCACGCGGTCGCGATGCCGTTCCACAATTATTCGAACATATTACCGAATTAATTGGCGATCGCGGGACGGTTGAATCAAAATCAAAACCGGACGAAAGAACAAAATCAATTATAATTGCACCCGCAAAATAAAAAACCGCCCATGTGGCGGTTTATTTGTTGCAAATTGTGGTTTTATGGTCTATCGTTTAATCATAATAAAAATCGAAAGGACAAACGATGGATAACGAAAAACTTTCTTTTGAAGAAGCATACAAACAATTAACCGAATTGGTTCAAAAAATGGAAAGTGGCGATATGCCTTTGGCTGATTCTGTCGCGGCATACGAACAAGGTATTAAATTAAAAGCATATTGCGAACAATTGTTAAAAGAAGCCGAATTAAAAATCGAAACATTGAAAGTGACAAATGCCGGTGAATAATATGGCACAAAAAAATAAATTATCGCCTGTAATGCAACAATACGTCGATATGAAATCGGAAAATCCTGACGCGTTGTTGATGTTTCGTCTGGGTGATTTTTACGAAGCATTTTTCGAAGATGCAAAAACAGTCAGTGAAACACTTAGTCTGGTTTTAACACATCGTGGCACAGATGGCTTTGGTGTCGATGTTCCAATGTGTGGTATTCCGTGGCATGCATCTGATAATTATTTCGGTCGTCTGGTCAAAGCAGGGTTCAAAGTCGCATTGGTTGAACAAATGGAAACCCCGCAACAGGCAAAACAGCGCGGTCATAAATTTATTGAACGAAAAGTTATTCGTGTTTTAACACCGGGGACATTAACCGATGAAAATTTATTAACACCAAAAAAATCTAATTTCTTGGTTTCAATTGTAAATATTGACGGTGCAAAATTTGATTTGGCTGGCTGTGATATATCAACTGGTGAATTTTTTGTTGGCGAAAGTGATTCGATTATCGATGATATGATTCGCATTAATCCTGCGGAAATTATTTACCCAGAAAAAGATGCCGAAAAACAAATCATAAAAAATATTCGTGAAATATATAAAACAACACCTGTATATGAAAAGTTATATTTACGTTCTGATATTAATTTAATTGTTTCACACGTATTTGGCGGAAATGTAAAATCTGAAAACGATGAAAATGTTTCGGCAATACGATTACTGGCTGGATATTTATTTAACACCCAGCGTGGTGCAAATATATCGTTTCGTGCACCATATTCTTTCAAATCTGGTCGTCAATTATTAATTGATTCGTCCACATGGAAAAGCCTTGAAATCGATGCACCTATTAATGACGGCGGAACATGCTTGCTGGATGTTCTTGATATGACCAAGACCGCATCAGGCGCGCGAAAACTGCGTTCATATTTACGTACTTTGCCGGGCGACCGCGACGTTATTTTACAAAGACAAGAACACATTGGACATTTATTAATTAATAATTCATTGCGCGCAGAAATTGAATCTGTATTATCACGCACCCCAGACGTTAATCGCGCATTATCACGATTATTATCTGGGCGTGGAACACCACGCGATTTGAAAAATGTTTCTGAATTTTTATCAATCTTGGACACAATAAAAAATGTTGGCCGCAAACTTGATACTACATTGGCTGACAAATTTATTGGAATCGATACACACGAAGATTTATCGAATGAATTAATATTGGCATTAAACGATGAATTACCAACATTTTTCCGCGACGGCAATGTAATTAAAGTTGGTTTTAATCCATCGCTTGATCATATGCGTGAATTGTCAAATGGCGCATTGGAAACAATCGCAAAATTACAGGCGCAATATATAAACGAAACATCGATAAATACACTAAAGATAAAATATAATAATATCTTGGGATATTTTATCGAGGTTCCGTCCACACGTGCCGATACATTAATGACACCAGATTCTGGGTTTATACATCGTCAAACAATGGCTGGAAATATGCGATTTACAACATCTGCATTGATTGATTTGGACAATGATATACGCAGTGCATCAGAAAAAGCATCAGCAATCGAATCCGATATCATAAATGAATTTATTGAAAAGATTCGTGATGTATCAAAAGACCTTATGAATACGGCAGACTTAATCGCAGATGTTGATGTATGGTTATCATTGGCAAATGTTGCAGACCTTTATTCATGGGTTCGCCCAACAATAAGCAACAATACAGAATTTGAAATCGTTGGTGGGCGTCATCCGGTTATTGAATATGTATTACGTAAAAACGGCGATAATTTTGTTAAAAATGATTGCAATTTGAATAATTGTCCGGTTGCATTATTAACCGGTCCAAATATGGCTGGTAAATCAACATATTTGCGTCAAAATGCAATCTTGGTTGTGTTATCACATTTGGGTTCTTTTGTTCCGGCTACATCGGCAAAGATTGGAATATGCGACCAATTATTCAGTCGTGTTGGCGCATCAGACAATCTGGCGGCAGGACAATCAACATTTATGGTTGAAATGGTTGAAACTGCAAACATATTAAATCGTGCCACAGAAAAGTCTTTTATCATATTCGACGAAATAGGGCGTGGAACGTCAACATTTGACGGTATGGCAATTGCCCAGGCGGTACTGGAATACTTGAACACTTTACGCGCACGAACATTGTTTGCAACGCATTATCACGAATTAACAAAATTGGTTGGCGATAACGGTTTAACAAATGTTTCATGTTTAACAATCGATGTTCGCGAACATAATAATGATATCGTGTTCTTGCATAAAATTATAAACGGTGTCGCAAATCGGTCATATGGTATTGCGGTTGCAAAAATGGCGGGCATGCCGGCAAATATTGTTGAACGCGCTGAATCCGTGTTATCTGGGCTGGAAAACGATGATATAACGCAACCAACAAATGTTGAAAAAACAAAGAAAACATCATCTGTAAAGCCAATTGTTGCAGACGATACCAAAAAATCACAATTATCATTATTCGGATAAATCATGGACGGAATTGTAATAATCGATAAAGAAACCGGTCTTTTCAGTCGCCGCATCGGCACACGTATTGCACGTATGTTTGGCACAAAAAAGTTCGGACATATCGGAACACTGGACGAAATGGCGACCGGGGTTTTACCAATTGTGATTGGCAACGCAACAAAAATGATTCCGTTTATCGAAGAAAACACCGAAAACAAAAAGACATATCTTTTCGGGTTAAAATTTGGATTTGAAACCGATTCTTTGGATATATTGGGAAACACAATAAAAGAATCTGAGGTTGTTCCTGGCGATATTGAAATAAAAGATGCATGTGCAAAAATCGCAGAATCCACCGAACAAATTCCACCAATCTATTCGGCAATTCATATCAACGGGCAACGCGCATACGATTTGGCACGTCATGGTAAAAGCGTTGAAATACCTGCCCGCCCGGTAAAGATATACGAATTGGAATACACCGGGAAAAAGGGCGACGAATATAATTTTTGCGTTACATGTTCACGTGGGACATATGTTCGTGCGATTGTTCGCGATATTGCAAAATTTTGTGACACATTGGCAACAACAACATATATTCGCCGCACATTTACAAACGGATTTGACATAAAAAATGCGGTCAGACTTGATTTTCTGGAAAATCTGGTTAATAATAATGAACGCATTGATAAATATTTGATGCAGCCTGATTGTGCACTGGGGGACATTCCGGTAATCAATCTGGGGGATAAAGATGTCGAATTTTATAAAAACGGCGGATTTATCAAAACTGATTTTGGCGACGGTCAATATCGCGTATATTCGAATAAAACATTTATTGGAATAGGGCGGGTTGTTGACGGAATGCTGAAACCGAAACGAACACTTTAAACAAAGGAATATACAATGTCCGTAACAAAAGAAAAGAAAAGCGAATTGGTTGCTGCATATAAAAACAGTGATCATGATAACGGTGGTTCTGCCGCAGCCCAGGTTGCAATTTTGACAGAACGTATTCGCAATTTAACAGAACATATGAAAAACAACCATAAAGACGAACATTCAAAACGTGGTTTGTTGTTGATGGTTAATCGCCGCAAAAAATTGTTGAAATACATCAAGAATCATAATCCGGCGGAATACGAAGATTTGATTAAGAAATTAGGTCTGCGTAAATAAAACCGTTATGGTTAATAAAAAATCGGTATCTTTTGATACCGTTTTTTTAATTCAAATATTGTTCGATAATTTTGTTGTATTCATTTAGTGTTTGTTCGGGATTTTTTGTTGCACTGATTAATAATGCAGACATTATTAATG
>CAMOXB010000088.1 GCA_946628805.1 uncultured Pseudomonadota bacterium | reverse complement strand
CTTGCCAAAGGTATGACATATTATAGACGCATTATTTATACACATATAATATACAAATTATTAATAAAATACAACTTTAATTGGTGAAAAGATATGGGATTTAATTGTGGAATTGTTGGTTTACCAAATGTTGGAAAATCTACATTATTTAATGCATTAACACAAAGCGCTGCGGCAGATGCACAAAATTATCCATTTTGTACAATTGAACCAAATACCGGACGCGTTGTTGTTCCTGATAATACATTACATGAATTGGCACGTGTTGCCGGTGCAGAACGTATAATACCAACACAACTGGAAATTGTTGATATTGCAGGATTGGTCAAAGGTGCATCATCTGGCGAAGGATTGGGAAATAAATTTCTTTCAAATATTCTGGAAACTGATGCAATAATCCATGTTGTTCGCTGTTTTGAAAATGATGATATTGTTCATGTTAACGGAAAAATTGACCCATTGCTTGACATTGAAACAATTGAAACAGAATTAATGCTGGCAGATATGGAAAGCCTGGATAATCAAATTAAAAAACTGGAAAAGAAAGTTCATGGTCTGGATAAAAATGCGGCAAAATTATTGGCCGACGCAAATGCGATAAAATCTGGACTGGAAAAATCAATTCCGGCACGTGATACAGATGTTGATTCAAAACCTTTTAATTTATTAACATCAAAACCTGTTATTTATGTATGTAATGTCGAAGAAAGCGCGGCAAGTACCGGTAATAAATATTCGGACCTTGTTCGTGAAAAATTTGCAGGCAAAGCACCGGTTTTAATAATTTCATCAAAAATTGAAATGGAAATTGCACAAATTGTTGATGCGGATGAACGTAAAATGTTCTTGGACGAACTGGGATTAAAAGAATCCGGACTGGATCAAGTAATTCACACCGGTTATGATACATTGGGATTACAAACTTTTTATACTGTTGGACCAAAAGAAGCACACGCATGGACAATTACAAAAGGTATGACGGCACCACAAGCGGCTGGTAAAATTCACAGTGATTTTGAACGTGGATTTATTCGTGCCGAAATTATTTCACCAAATGATTATTTACAATATGGTGGCGAAGTTGCGGTTAAAGAAGCCGGCAAAATGCGATTGGTCGGTAAAGAATATATTATGCAAGAAGGCGACATATGTCATTTCTTGTTTAATGTATAAAAATAAAGAAAATACCGGTAAACACCGGTATTTTTTATAAATTAACAAAAAAATTAAATTACCGGTCTTTTTGAATATTTTTATCAAAAAAGCCGGGATTTTTTTATTTATTTATATCAAGTAATAATTCCAATTTTTCGTTTGCTTTAATTATATTTTCATCAATTTCTTTTAATTTATTTCGATATTTATCGCCGGCATTTTCCGGAATATTTGATAATAATTTTAATTTTTCATCTTGAAGAGATTTTAAATATCTTTGTAATTTAAACGAAACAATAAATTTATTTGCATCATCAATACTTAAATCTGTTTTTTGAACATTTTCATCAAATGATATATTTAATGATACAAGAAAATCCATATATTTTTCAGCCAATTCTGGATATGTTTGAACAATTGATTTTATAACATTAATTGTCATTATATCAACATCAGGTATTTCAATTGTTGGTGTATATTTTTGCTGTTTCCATTTATGCCATTTATTAAATTTACGATTATTATATTCACTTTCAATTTCATTTTGGAATATTTTATCGGTAATTTTTGATGTGCAATCTTTTAAATATTTTTCCGCCTGGGCACGACCACCCGGTGTATTTATTAAAAAGTTTTTATTTGCAAATTCCCATAAAAAATCAATTAAAGGTGTTGCATTATCAATGATTTTTTTCATCGCATCAGCACCATATTTTTTCAATATTTCATCGGGATCTTTACCACCACTTACAAATGCAAATTTAACGTCAGAATTATCACGCAAAAATGGTAAAACCAGCGTACACGCACGTACAGCGGCTTTTTGTCCGGCGTTATCACCATCAAAACAAAATGTTATATTACGATTTGATTTACATAAAATTGCAATATGATCTTCGGTTAAAGATGTTCCCAGTGGGGCAACTGTTTCGCCAAATCCATGAACCTGCATTTGGATTGCATCAATTTGACCTTCGACAACAATACTGCGGTTATTACGGTGAATACTTTCACGTGCAAAATTAAATCCAAATATAGTCTGGCGTTTATGAAATAATTCTGTATCAGATGTGTTTATATATTTTGGTTCTGAACCGTCCAAAGAACGTCCAGAAAAAGCAACAATTTGTCCATGCGCATTAAATATTGGAAACATTAATTTATCACGGAAAAAATCATATGGACCATAATCACCAATTCGAACCAGACCTGTTGCGGTTAATTTATCACGATTTATATTATTAAATGTTGATGAAATTATATTATTTTTTGGCGCATATCCGATACGATATTTTTTTATCATTTCATCATTAAACCCGCGATTTTTAATATATTCCAATGCGTGTTTACCGGCATCTTTGTATAATAAATCTTGATAAATCTGGGTTGCGCGTTCTGTGATTTTTACATAGTTTTCTTCGGCGGCAATTTGTTCGGCAGATTTTTGTTTAAATTCAGGCATTTTTAATCCAGCCATATCCGCCAATTCTTTAATGGCCTCTTTGAATTCAAGATTTTCAGATTTCATCACAAATGAAATAATATCGCCATGTTCGCCACAACCAAAACAGTGATAAAAACCTTTGTCTTCATTAACCGCAAAAGATGGTGTTTTTTCATTATGAAATGGACAACATCCCCAATAATTTTGACCTTTTTTTGTTAATGGAACACGGCGCGAAATAACATCAACCAAAGATAATCTTTGTCGTAATTCGTCGGTAAAAGAATTATCATATTTTGACAACTATTTCGCCTTTTTGGTAAAAGTTTTTTTTGGTTGTTTATTATTTATTAATTCAATCGCGGTTTGTAAATCTGGTTCGTCTTTGACCGAAACATTTACGCGATTTGATGATATGTATGGGCCATATCGACCGGACGAATAATAATATATTGGTTTATCATTTGCCGGATTTGTACCGATTATAATACCTTCAACTTTCTTTTTATCGGCGTTTAACAATTCGCGCGCCGCATCCAAAGTTATCGTTTCAATTGTATATTGTTTTGCAGACGCATTTTTTGAACCGTCTGTTACATATGGGCCATATTTACCAATTTTGAAAATAATATTATCACCCAAATCTTTTTCTTCAGATGTTTCATTGTTATTTTCTGTTGTATTATTATCACCAAGTTTCATAGTATAATTACATGTTGGATAATTACTGCATCCAATAAACGCACCAAATTTAGATAATTTTATTCCCAGTTTACCGCCACATTTTGGACATATATCAGATGATTCATGGAATAAATGATAATTCATAAATTCATTTATTTTATCGATAATATCACTGGTTTTAATACCACGTACAGATTCGATTGTTTTATTTGTTGGTTCCCAGAAAGATTTTAATGATGATAATTTATCACTTTTACCATTTGAAACGTCGTCCAGTGTGTCTTCTGTTTTTGCAGTAAAATTAACATCAACCAAATCTTTGAAATAGTTTGATAAATATGAAATCAATACCCATCCTGCAATTGTTGGGTGGAATCTATGTTGTTTATCTTGTTCAACATATTGACGATCAACAATTGTTGACATAATTGTTGCATATGTTGATGGGCGACCAATGCCAAGTTCTTCCAGTTTTTTAACCAATGATGCTTCGGTAAAGCGTGCAGGTGGTTGTGTAAAGTGTTGTTCGGTTTTTAATGATTTAACATTAATCTCATCGCCAATATTTAATATTGGTAATTTTACATCACCACTTTCTTTTTCATCATCAGTATCTTCAATATAAACCTTCATAAATCCATCAAATATTCGCGAAGTACCAACACAATGAAATACCGAATTTTTAACATCAATATCAACAGATACAGAATCAAATTCTGCATTAGACATTTGGCATGCGATTGTTCGTTTCCAAATTAAATTATAAAGTTTTAATTCGTCCCCAGACAAATCAACCTTTTGATTAATAAAATGTGTTGGTCTGATTGCTTCGTGGGCTTCTTGGGCATTTTTTGATTTAGTCACATATATATTTGGTGATTTTGGTAAAAATTTATCACCATATTCTTTATTAATATATTCGCGAATTTCCGCAACAGCTTCGTTTGATAAATTCGTCGCATCGGTACGCATATATGTAATAAATCCATGTTCATATAATTTTTGTGCAGTTGCCATTGTGCGCTTTGATGAAAAGTGTAATTTACGTGCGGCTTCCTGTTGTAATGTAGATGTTGTAAACGGTGCAGACGCATGTCTTTGGATTTTTTTCTTTTCAATATTTGAAACTTTTCCGTTTGTTGGTGTTTGAATATCGGCAACAATTTCATTAACCATATTTTGATTTTCTATGGTCATTTTTTCAATTTTTTTGCCGTTATGTTTTACCAAGCCTGCATCAAAATCAACATTGTTAAAATTACAATTTGCATTGATAGACCAATATTCAACAGGTTTGAAACTTTCAATTTCTTTTTCACGATCGATAACCAATCTAACCGCAACAGATTGAACGCGTCCCGCGGATTTTCCCAGATTTCTTTTCCATAATAATGGTGAAATTCCAAATCCAATTAAATAATCCAATATTCGACGAACCAGATATGCATCAACCAAATTATTATCAATTTCACGCGGATGTTTTAATGCTTCGATAATTGCATTTTTTGTAATTTCATGGAATGCGACACGATATACATTTTTGCCTTTTAATACATTACGTGCGTTTAAAATATCGTTGATATGCCATGCGATGGCTTCCCCTTCGCGGTCCGGATCGGATGCCAGATAAACATTATCGCATTTTTTTATTTCATCAATTATCAGTTTTAATTGTTTTTCTTTGCCTGGCATAATTTGCCATTTTGGTTCGAAATTATGCGCGGTATCAACACTGCCAGATTCAGGAACTAAATCACGCACATGACCAACAGACGCGATAACACGCCACCCATTTCCAAGGTATTTTTCAATTGTTTTTGCTTTTGATGGTGATTCAACGATTAAAAGATTCATTTTTTAAAACCCCTTGGATGATAATTGTTGGTCTTTGTGGATATGAGCATTTTGACATAATCCAAATCCAAAAAGCAATGATATCAAACTGCTGCCACCGAAAGACATTAATGGTAATGGAACGCCGACTGTCGGTAATATACCCAATACCATAGAGATATTTATAAAATAATAAATGAAAAAGTTCAACATAAAACCAAAGCACACCAGTTGTCCAAATCGATTTCGACATGTTTTTGCGCACCAAAACAGCATTATCACAATAAATGTATATATCATTAACAACATAAATGCACCCATAAATCCAAATTCTTCACCCAACATTGTGAATATAAAGTCTGTCTGTTTTTCTGGTAAAAATGATTGTTGTGCCTGGGTCCCAGACATATATCCTTTGCCAACAATACCGCCAGAACCAAATGCAATTTTTGCCTGGTTTATTTGATATCCGGCACCGCGTGCGTCCATTTCTGGATTTATAAATGTTATAATACGTGAACGTTGGTAATCATGCATTGCACCATACCAAACAACAGGTAATGCCAAAATTCCCAAAATACCAGCAATCAAGAACCATTTTTTATTTGCACCAACAATATAAAACATACCAACTGTAATTAATCCCAGTGATATCCCGGTTCCTAAATCAGGCTGGGCACATATTAATAAAAACGGAACTAACAGCATTAAAATTGGGACGATATAGTTTTTGAATTGTGATAATTCAACACTGTTTTGCCATGCAAAATATCGTGCCAATGCCAATACCAATGCGATTTTTATAAATTCAGATGGCTGTATATTTATAAACCCAAGCGAAAGCCATCGCTGGGCACCCATACCAACATCGCCAACAAATGTAACCAATAAAACCAAAATTAATGCGATTGCATATATAAAATATGCCGATTTTATCCATGTTTTTATATTTGAAAAAGAAACAATGAAAAATATCGCCATACCAAATATAATTTTTGATAATTGTGATAATGCAAATGGTCGCCAATCGCCACCACCGGCACTGAATAAAACAACAACAGATAATATTAAAACAACACACATTGGTATAAAAAGCGCCAATGAAAAACGTGAAAGTCTTTCACTAAAATTCATCATATTTGCATTAGAAACACGTGTTGTTGATGCCATTTTATTTTAATAATTCCTTCATTATGTTTGATGTTGCGCGTGCCGCTGGACCTGAACCACCAGCGTGTTCCATAATTACACACACGGCGTATTTTGGTTTATCTGTTGGGGCGTATCCAACAAAAAGCCCGTGATTGCGTAAATTCCATTTTAATTGTTCGTTTGTTAAAACACCACTTTGACGTTCGGCTTTTGATATACTGCGAACCTGGGATGTTCCGGTTTTGCCACCCATTTTTTTACCATTAACATTAATCGCACTGCCCGATGCAGTTCCACCTTTCTGGGTTACTTGTTCCAGACCTGTTAATACGTGCTTTAAATTCTTTTCTTGTAATCCAAGATTATCAAAAACAGGTTTTTTATCAGAATATATTAATCGTGGCACAACCTTTTTATTTGATGCAACACGTGCCATCATAATCGCCAGTTGCAGACAATTTGTTAAAATAAATCCCTGGCCGATTCCGGAAATAATTGTATCACCATGAACCCATTGGACGCCGACATTTTTTTCCTTCCAACGTCTGTCCGGTATAATTCCAGGCATTTCATGTGCCAGAATATCATCCATATATTTCTGGTTTAACCCCAGTTTTAATGCCATATGTTTAATCGCGTCAATTCCAATACGCAATGCAATTTGATAAAAATAAGTGTCACACGAATGTTTTAATGCACCGTATAAATCAACATATCCATGTCCATGTTTTTCCCAACAATGATATTTGTGATCCCCGTATTCCCAATATCCTGGACAGAATATTTTTTCATTTGGCGAAACTGCCCCGCTTTCAAGAGCCGCCAGCGCAACAACAATCTTGAATGTTGATCCTGGGGGATATAATCCTTCGATTGTTTTATTCATAAATGGCTTTGCAACATCGGTTAAAAGTGATGATATATATTCTTCGCCATCATCAGTTTTGAAATTGTTTGGATCAAAACTGGGGGTCGAAGCCATTGCTAAAATATTTCCGTTTTCAATATCTAAAACGACACCACAACCTGCCCTGTTTAATGCCAATGAATCATAAAGGACTTTTTGAACATTTTCACGAATTGTTGTTTTTATGTCTTTACCGATAATCGGTTCAATAAATTGTGTTTTGTCTTCACCGGTAATACGTCCAACTGCGTTTGTCATTAATACGGTTTGCCCCGGGGTTCCCGCCATATCATTATTAAAACGTTTTTCCAGACCATTTATTCCTGTTGTAAAAAACGGGTTGTTTGGAACAGCCTTTTTCGGCGCACCAACATAACCAAAGATTTGTGCACCCGCAGGTCCCATTTCATATACACGTGAAAATCCATTTCCAATATGAATCCCTGGAATATTTTTTGCAGATAATTTTGCCAGCGTATTCCAATCAAAATGTTCAGATATTAAAACAGGTTGAAATTTTTGCTGTTTTTTAATATTTCGCCAAATACGATCGATGGTTTTCTTGCGTAATTTTAATTCATTACTTACGCGTTCAACGGTATTGTTTATATCATCTGTTTCTTCGGGTATTAAATAAATACGGTATATTGGTGCGTCCTTGGATATAATTCCCCCAGATTCAGATAATATATTCCCACGTTTAGGCATTGTAGCGGTTATACGAAATGAATTATTTTCACTTTTGCGTAAATAGTCTTTATATTCAAAAACCTGCATTTGCAACATACGCATAATCAATACCGATGTTAATATTGCCCCGCCTGTTAAAAACAGTGCACTGCGTCGATCAAATGTGCGGGCTACTTCGGTATCTATCATTGTTTTATCCAATTATCTGTTGTGGTTATTGGTATGTATAAAATGCTTAGCCATATAAATAACCATAAATTATTAATCAGATTTGTCCATGAAAAACCGTAAAATATCAAAAGTAATATTCCAATCCCGATAAATAACATAAACATATATAATGCATTATTGTCTGTATGTTGCATATCAATATAATTTTGAAATCCATTTATCGCATAAAATAAACAAAAAATCGACGTCCAAAAAAGTGGTAAATTACACCGATAATCAATTAAAAAACAAAAAATCAGACCGAAAATTGCAAACCAATCAATTGGTCGAACAAATGTGTAATAAAATATAGGTATTAAACATAATATACCCGCCGGATTCCAGAAATAAACAGATAAACGCCACAAAAGCAAAGTCATCAAGAATGGCATAATTTGTTTAAAAAATGGTATAATTTTATACATTATTTATATGAACCTATATCATTATACTGTAATACCATAACACGCGATACATCGTTTGGACGTAAAACATCAACAGTTTTTTCATCAATCATATCGCCGATATAAATTCCGTTTGGCAATATACCGCTGATATTACTGGTTATAATTTTCAGACCACGCCGACCGATAAATTTTGCATCATTAAAGAATCCAATTGATGCACGCGATTTTCCATTTCCTTGCAAAAATCCAGAAATATCAGATCCAACAATACGAATTGCAATATTTGTATCGGTGTCTGTTAATGCACGAACACGGCAAAATTGTGAACCACAATCCAAGATTGTTCCAATTAAACGATTGTCAAATGATACAACAACCATACCGCGTGATAAACCGGCCCTTTTTCCACGATTTATCAAGAAAGTATTATGATGAAAAACAGAATCATCAAATTGAATATCGGCAATAACTGTTTTATATGGCGATGCGCGTTTTATATCAATTTCGTGTTCCAGTTTTTTGTTTTCTTCAATTGCAATATCACACGAATATTTATTTGCCAATGCAATATCTAATTTTTCGCGTAATTCGCGGTTTTCAGTGCGTAAATTTGATGTTTCTTTAATCCATTGTGCACTTTGTCCGATTGCACGAATTGGCCATGTTATAACCGAACCAACGCCATGCGCAACCGGTAAAACAATGTGTGCCAAATTGTTCATAATTGTATAATCAGGCTTTGCAATCATTATATATATAATAAATACAGGAATTGCCGCCGCTGAAAGCGCTGATTTTATAATACGTGCCAAACGTGAAGATGTTTTATCATTTATCATGCAAGACAGTTTAGACACAAAAAAGCCAATATTCAATAAAAACTTGATTTTTCTTTTTTATATGTCAAAATATGACCAACCGAAATGGCAAGGCATTGCCATAAGGTATCAACTAAAAGGATAAAAAATGCCAAAAATGAAAACAAAATCGTACTTAAAAAAACGTGCGTCTATGACTGCAAGCGGTAAAATCCGTGTTGCCAGAAACTCTCACCACAAATGTCTGTTGCATAAATCCAAACGTGCTAACAAAGCCGGGGCAAAGCCACAGTATTTGAACGAAAACATGATGGGTCAGGCTAAAATCTTGGCTCCATACGGTTTGAAATAATCAAAGGGGGTCAATTATGGCAAGAGTAAAACGCGGAACAACCGTTAAACAAAAACATAAAAAGATACTTGATCGTGCCAAGGGGTATTTGGCTCGTCATCATTCAACATATCGTGCTGCACGTGAAAAAACCGAAAAAGCCGGACAATATGCATATCGCGATCGTCGTCAAAAGAAACGTGATTTCCGTTCACTTTGGATTGTTCGTATTAATGCTGCTGTTCGTTCAAATGGTTTGACATACAGCCAGTTCATGAATGGTTTAAAGAAAGCAGGTGTTAATTTGGACCGTAAAGTTTTGGCTCAAATGGCATATGATGCAGATAAAAACTTTGAAACATTGATTGAAACTGCAAAACGATTTATTGCCAATAACGCGAAATAACGCTTTACGGCAAGGGTTTTGTTTTGTTAGAATTAAGGCCGTAGATATACGGTCTTATTTCTTTTATTAAGTGGGGTAAAAATGAAAGATAAAATTAAAAATACGACGTCATTGGATGAATTACAGGCGCTTTATACCGAAACATTCGGTAAAAACGGAACAATGACGGCAAAATTAAAGACAATGGCAACGCTTTCAAACGAAGAAAGGGCAATTGTTAATGCGGAAAATACAGAATTGCGTCAATTATTTCGCGATAAACAGACTGAATTAGAAAATGCGGCGTTAAACGCAAAACTGGCAACAGAATTTGTTGATGTTTCATTAGATGTTGCACCTGAAAACCGTGGAACATTGCATCCATTAACACAAGCATTGAAAGAAATTTCGTCTATATTAGAATCTTTTGGTTATACACTTTGGACCGGGCCAGAAATCGAAGATGATTGGCATAATTTTACCGCACTGAATACACCGGAATATCATCCGGCGCGCGATATGCAGGATTCGTTCTTTTTGGAAAATGGAAATGTTGCACGTACCCAGACATCATCAATTCAAATTCGCGCAATGGAAAAAATTGGTGCACCAATAAAAATGTTCGGAATTGGTTCAACATACCGCAAAGAAATGGATGCGACACATGCCCCAATGTTTCATCAAATCGAAGGATTGTATGTTGATAAAAATATAACAATGTCTGATTTAATTGCGACGTTGCGTGCATTACTTTCACGATTCTTTGAACGTGAAATTGAAATTCGTATTCGTCCGTCCTATTTCCCT
>CAMOXB010000087.1 GCA_946628805.1 uncultured Pseudomonadota bacterium | reverse complement strand
GCAATGAATAAAATGAAATTTATAACTGTATTTTTTACAGTGTTTTTGCCAACCATTGTTATGGCTGATGATTTATATACAAACGATATTATCGGTGGTTGTGGTGATGCTTATTATTACAAGGCAATACTGGAACCAGTATCTTATACCTGTTCAAACGGACAATATTTACCTGCGGGTGCCGTATCGTGTGAAGTATGTCCAAACACTCATACTTGTAATGGTGGAACATATACATTTGATGCAAATCATACCCAGGGACTCAGCGACGGTGATATACTGGTCACTAATGCGATTGGCAGTTGTTCGCCGGCGTTCACACAAAACTATGGTGCGATATTTGAACCAATAACTTATACTTGTGCGCCGGGATATTATTTGCCGGCGGGTAATGATTGGACAACCGATGACCAAGGTTGCACAATATGCCAAAATGATAATTATTGTGTTGGTGGGACTTATACTTTTAATGAAACAACAAATCAAGGCATTGAGCAATGCGCAAATCCAACCCAATTTGCGCCGATTGGTTCGACCGTATGTTATCCACATATATTGCACATTGGTGATGATGTTGTGTATTTAAAATCAACAAAACTTACCACGCCGTCGTTAAACGTGGGTATGGACGACGGAATTTTTTATGCCAATATGACGACAACGCCAACGCCGATGAATAGTGCGACCGAACACTATCTGAAAATCGAATATGACGGTGTTGTGTATTATGTTTGTGATGATACGACGTATAATTCCGATTAATCTATTTCCAACATCAACCCACAATGGTCGGTTGGTTTGTCGTGCATTCTTGGTTCGATGTCGATTTCACAATTCTTGATTAACTTTGCTGCCGATTTATTGCAAAGAAAATAATCAAGGCGCAATCCCTGTTTATTGCCAACGGTATCACGACCACGATATCCATACCATGTATAATCGATTTCATCGGGGTGTTTTTCGCGCCATGCATCAATCCAGCCGGCATCCAGCCATTGTTGCATAATATCACGTGCCGCCGGTGCAGAAATTGATGAACCAATATAATTCTTTGGATTCCATATATCGTTATCAGTTATTGCGACATTAAAATCACCGCCGATTATAACCGGTTCTTCGGATGCAATATATTGCGAAATATATTGTGTAAATGCGCGCATCCATTCCAGTTTATATTGAAACTTTGGTGATTCAATATTATCGCCATTTGGCATATATACATTTATCAATCGAATGCGTCCGTCAATTACGGATTCCAGAAACCTTGAATTAATATCAGGATATGTTGGCATACCCATTGTAACGTCTTCGATTGAAAGTTTTGAAAAGGTCGCAACCCCGTTCCAAGATTTTTGTCCGAATACTTTCAGATTATATCCATATTCATCAAATAAATTGTATGGAAAATTAGCCGTTTCGACCTTTAATTCCTGGACCAAAATTGTATCGTATTCCCCGGATTTCAAGATGTTCATAAAACTTTCGATATGGGCGCGAATTGAATTGATGTTTAATGTTAATATTTTCATAATTGCAATCTTTTTTTTATAATACTATAATACACAATGTCCAATATAAAAAACAAGGATTTTATGTTATGAATATGTATCAAGTGTTCAAGCAAGTGGCGAAAGAATCGCCAGATGCATTGTTTCTGGTACGCGAAAATATTACGTTCAAGAAGGCTTTATCTTTGATTCATGCGCGTGCTACAACTTTACACAAAGCAGGTGTAAAAAAAGGTGATGTTGTTGGGCTGTTATCACACAATATTCCTGAATTTCCATTAACACTTTTTGCAATTTGGTATTTGGGTGGAACGGTTTTATTGCTGGATACAAATTTAACACCATATGAATATGACAATATGACTAAATTGGTAAAGTGCAAATTTGTATGTGCAGAAAAATCATTTTTCTATAAGGCAAAAGGCTTTAAATTCTTTGATATTAATACACCAGATGAAAAGGCTGATGCAAAATTAAAACCGGCGACATTAACCGAAAATGATATTGCAACATTGTCGTTTACATCGGGTTCAACCGGTAAACCAAAGGTCGTTCCATTAACACATGGAAATCTGAAAAGTTCATCGGATTATTATGCCGATATGGGACAATGGATTCATAAAAATGAAATTATGTATGGATTCTTGCCTCTTTATCATATCTTTGGTTTTGCAGGTGGTATTTTGGCACCTATGTATTTCCATATGGGTATATTGTTGCAACCAACGGTTAATCCAAAAAATATTTTGGAAGATTTCCGTATTTATAAACCACATTGTATCCCGGCGGTCCCACGTCTTTATGAAGTATTTCGTAACAAGATTATAAGCGGTGTCAAAGAAAAACATATGTGGTGGTTTGTATCATTTGTTTTGCGTCATCAAAAATTCTTGCGCGCGATTGGTTTGGGTAAATTGGTAACAAAGGTTCAAAAACCATTGCGCGATATCTTTGGTGGTCGTGTAAACCTGATGATTGCGGGTGGGGCTGCAACAAAACCAGAGGTAGAAAAATTCTATGAATCATTGGGAATTACATTTGTCCAAGGCTATGGAATGACCGAAACAGTTGGCCCGTTCTGTTGTTCGCGTCCGGCAAAACATCGTGTCCCATTTGCGTTTGGAACGCCAATTGGATGTTCGGAATGCACAATTCGTGATGCAAACGAAAAAGGTGTTGGAACACTTTGGGTTCGTGGACCAAATGTATTTAATGGCTATTTGAATAATAAAGAAGCCAATGCGGATTCATTTGATAAAGACGGTTGGTTTAACACTGGGGATTTGGTATATTTGGATAAAAACAAACAATACCATTTCGCAGGGCGCAAGAAACAAGTAATTGTTTTGGACAGTGGTAAAAACGTTTATCCTGATGAATTGGAGGCCTTGTTTATGGAAATCGACGGTGTTAAAAACGTCGCGGTCTTTGAACATAAAGAAAACAACAAGACCGTTACATATGCAGTATTCCAAGTTGAAAAGGGTATGAGTTTCCTGAAATTAGCGGCATCTGTTGCGCTGGCTAATCGTAAGGTTGCACCGTATAAATGGGTTACACATTTTGCAATGACAACCGATGATTTACCAATGACCAGTACGCAAAAGGTAAAACATCACGAAGTCCGCCAGAATCTTATTGATGGCAAATACCCAGAAAACACAAATAAAATACGGGAGCGTTTATAATGAATATGTATCAATTACTGGAAAAAAATATCGAAAGAAATCCGGATACCATATTCCTTGTTCGTGAAAACGTTACATATCGTGGTTTCTTGGATTTGGTGCGTGCGCGTGCAACAACTTTGCATAATGCGGGCGTCAAGGCGGGTGATGTTGTTGGTTTGCTTTCGCATAATTTGCCACAATTTCCAATAACACTTTTTGCAATATGGTATTTGGGTGGAACGGTTTTATTGTTAGATACAAATCTGACATCAACTGAATATGATAATATGACCAAAATAACCGGTTGCAAATTTGTATGTGCGGAAAAATCTTTCTTTTTTGATACGAAAAATTTTGAATTTTTTGATATCGAAACTGTCGATGAAAAAACAGATGAAAAATTAAAAGCGCATAAATTAAAAGATAATGATATTGCAACATTGTCATTTACATCGGGTTCAACAGGAACACCAAAGGTTGTGCCATTGACGCACTTTAATTTGGTTTCGTGTTCGGATAATTTGGAATACCTTAACCAATGGTTGCGACCGGGTGAAATGTTCTATGGATTCTTACCGCTTTATCACGTGTTTGGATTTGCAGTTGGATTTTTGGCACCACTTCATTTTGGTATGGGGATATTGTTGCAATCAACAATTAATCCAAATGCGATTATGGCTGACTTTGCACAATACCGTCCCCAGGTTATACCGGCGGTTCCAAAGTTATGGGAAATTTTCCGTAATAAAATTATCGAAGGTATCAAGGCAAAAAAGAAATGGGCATTGGTATCTTTCATTATGAACAACCAAAAATTATTGCGTGCAATTGGATTGGGCAAATTGGTTGATAAAGTATTAAATCAAATCCGTTCTGTGTTCGGTGGACGTGCGCGTTTGCTGGTTGCAGGTGGCGCCGCAACAAAACCAGAGGTAGAAAAATTCTATACACAACTGGGAATGGCATTTGTCCAAGGTTACGGTATGACAGAAACAGTCGGACCAATTTGTTGTTCGCGTCCGTTAAAGAAACGTGTTCCATATGCATTTGGTGCACCAATGGGTGATACCGAAATACAAATTCGTAACAAAGATGAAAACGGTATTGGAATGCTGTGGGTTCGTGGGAATCAAATCTTTGGCGGATATGCAAATAATGATGCGGCAAATGCAGAATCATTTGATAAAGACGGTTGGTTCTGTACAGGTGATTTGGTTTGGATGGATAAAAACGGTGAATTACACTTTGCCGGTCGTAAAAAACAAGTAATTGTTTTGGACAGTGGTAAAAACGTTTATCCTGATGAACTGGAAGGTTTATTTATCGAAATCGATGGCGTTAAAAACGTTGCCGTTTTCGAACATGAAATAAATGGCAAAACCGTTGCATACGGCGTATTCAGCGTTAATGACGATATGACAATGGAAAAATTAGCCAGTGAAATTGCAAACAAAAACAAGAAAGTTGCGTCCTATAAATGGGTGACGCATTTTGCAATGACAAATGATGATTTGCCGGTAACCAGCACACAAAAAATCAAACATCACGTTGTGCGTCAATGGTTGATTGATGGCAAATATACACAAAGACATGATTAAGATACACATAAAGGCAGGTATAAAATGAATATGTATCAAAAACTGGAAAATGCGGTAAATCAATGGCCAGAAAATTTATTCTTGGTTCGTGAAAATATCACATATTCTGAATTTATCGATCAGGTGCGCGCACGTGCCGCATCACTTAACAAAGCAGGCATTAAACACGGTGATATTGTTGGTGTTTTATCACACAATTTACCACAATTCCCATTAACTTTGTTCGCGGTATGGTATTTGGGTGCGACGGTTTTAATGCTGGATACAAATTTAACACCAATTGAATACGATAAAATGTGTGAAATTGCAGGATGTAAATTTGTATGCGCAGAACCATCGTTCTTTTATAAAACTGACAAATTTAAATTCTATGATATAACAAAAAAAGACGGTGCAATCGATTATGATTTACGCCCGTATCCATCGGAATCAACAGATATTGCAACAATGTCTTTCACATCTGGTTCAACTGGAACACCAAAGGTTGTACCATTGACGCACTTTAATTTAACAGAATGTGCAAATTCATTGGAAGATATGTCGGATTATTTCCATTCCGGGGATATTATGTATGGATTCTTGCCATTGTATCATATCTTTGGTTTTGCAATTGGTGTTTTGGCAACAATACACTATGGTGCAGGATTGGTTTTGCAACCAACAATTAATCCAAAATATATCTTGGACGATTTCAAGAAATTCCAACCACATGTTATTCCGGCTGTTCCACGCGTTTGGGAATTGTTCCGTAACAAAATCGTTGATAATATGAAAGCCCAAGGCAAATGGCGCGTTGCATCATTTATTTTAAGAAATCAAAAAACATTGAAAGATATGGGATTGGAATTCTTTGTTCGAAAAGTCCAAGAACCATTATTAAATGTATTTGGTGGCCGTGCAAAATTGCTGATTGCAGGTGGTGCAGCGACCAAGCCAGAGGTTGAAAATTTCTATGAATCACTTGGTTTAGCATTTATCCAGGGTTATGGTTTAACAGAAACCGTTGGACCAATCTGTATTTCAAAACCAACACCAAAAAGATTGGCTTATTCGGTCGGTGGTCCAACATCAAATAACGAAGTTGATATTCGTGATAAAGACGAAAACGGCGTTGGTGTTTTGTGGCTTCGTGGACACCAGGTATTTGGTGGCTATCTGAACAACCCAACCGTTAACGCAGAAGTCTTTGACCAAGACGGATGGTTTAACACTGGTGATATGGTTTATATGGATAAAAATGGCGAATTACACTTTGCCGGTCGTAAAAAACAAGTGATTGTTTTGGACAGTGGTAAAAACGTTTATCCTGACGAATTGGAAGCACTTTATATGGAAATCGAAGGCGTCAAAAACGTTGCAGTCTTTGAACACAAGGTTGCAGACAAAACCGTATCTTATGGTGTGTTCCAAGTTGAACCAGGTATGACAACCGAAAAATTATCCAAGGGAATCGCCGAACAAAACAAAAAGATTGCATCATATAAATGGGTCACCCATTTTGCAATCACAACGGAAGATTTACCAATGACCAGCACACAAAAGGTTAAACACCATCTTGTGCGCAAGAATTTGATTGATGGTAAATATCCCGACAGACATGAATAAAAGTAGATTACACAAACGAAGTGCAGTGTAATCGTTACGTTATACGCGCAGCCGGCACAATCTGTGCCGTGCGAGCGAATAAATTAAATATAATTATTCATCTGCTGGTTGTCGGCGCGTTTATGTAACATTTGTACACTGCACGCTTCGACAACTTCGCATTTGAACAATTCTCTTTAATTTATAATAACGGCACAATTTGTGCCGTGCGAGCGGATAAAAATGTTAAAAAACAAACCGCCCATTTGGGCGGTGCTTTTTTTCTTTTAGTATGCGTGTAAATATGATATAATACCCGACATAAGGCAGAAACAAAAAAGGAACAAAAGTCGTGAAAGCCGTAGAAACCTACACACACACACACACACGGGTAGTTTTTGCCTGGCTTTTTTTGATATCTTGTTCGTCGGTATTTGCGGATGATGCCGAATTGGCTGAACAAGTTCGATACAAAGAAGAAGTACTTCGAACATTAAAAGAGGAAATTTCCCAGATAGATAGTGAAATGTTGCGTTGCGAAAAAGCCAAGAAAGGCTGGGTCGCGGCAACCGTTATTGGTGGTGTTGGCGTTGCAGCAACCGGAACAGCGGCGATTATCCAGACTGTGAAAATGAAAGAAAAAAATAATCCGAAAAAACCGGAAGAACAAAAGGGTGGCAAAAAATGAAAAAACTAATTGCCATAATTTTGATGATTGTTCCTATTATATCGATGGCAGATATGAATCTGGATTTGCGGAATCAGATGCTGGACAGTGAAATCGTAAAATACACTAATGTTCGTGATGAAAAATATGAAGCGTTAAAACAATGTGAAAAGACTACACAGGGATTCAAGATAGCGGGCATAACAACATTGATTGCAACCGGCGTTGGTGTGTATGGAAACATCAAACTGGCGCAAAAGGCAAGTGGTTCGTCGCGCAGCGGTGGTGGCAATGCGCGTGTTGTTGATACACGTTCCCAGGAAGAAAAGAACGATGAAAGTTGTCAATTATTATGTTCGGTTGGTGCCGCACCAAGTGAATGTTCGTGTTAAAGATTAATAAACAAAAAAGGAGAAAAAATGAAAAAAACATTGCTAGGAATCGCTGGGATATTAGCAATGATATCGTCAGCAAATGCGGTTGATACATCGCAAATCAAGGCGGCGTGTCAATCGTCTGATAAAACATTATGGGTTGAAAGGAATCAAGTATGCATACCACGTAATCCATGCGAAAACCCAAATTATGAACAATATTGTAATCGTGTATTTAGAGATGTTTATCCAAATGTATATGATGGGGAAGAAAAAGATTTAGTAAATTTATTTGCTTTAACAAGAGAATTAGATTGTAAAGCATTAGATCATGAGGCATATCAAGGAAATACAGTTGTATGCTATGGCGATGATGTCGTTGTGTTTGAATTTAATTATATTTTTGAGAAAAACTTGCGTCAGATAACAGATGCTAGTTTGTCTCCTGTTGCATCGCTTATATGTACAAAAATTTTAAATGGTGAAAATTTATATAAAGATGTTGATAATGAAAACGAATTTAAATGTATAAATGCGAATAATGATTGGTGTAAAAAAGTTGATGTAGGTAATTATTCTTATCCTGCTATATCAATAAAAGAATATTTGCGTTTTCAGCAAATAGCTGGAAATTGTTATATTTTTAAAAATTAAAAACACCGGCGGTTGCCGGTGTTTTTTTATATCCCGCCTTCGCCAATAACTATAGATATTTTTCAAGATATCAAAATTTGCTACGGCGAGGAACTCGATTTTCTTAATTTCGTGCTTTGCACTTAATAACGAAAATCGGTTATTGATTTGCAGGTTTTTGTTCTGCGGATTGTTTTGCCGCTTGCTGTTGTCTTTGTTCATAAAGTTGTGCAAAGTCAACCAATGGCATTGTAAATGGTGGAAATCCAGATTCTGCCGTTAAACGTGTTACCAATGAACGAACATATGGGAACAATAATGTTGGAACGTCAATAAAGAATAATTTACGTTTTGTGTCATCATCTTTTTCTTCGCATTGAACCAATCCAGAATATGTCGATTCAATCAAGAATACTGTTTTGTCTTCTTTTTCCAATTTTGAATGAACGCGTGTAATCAAATCAATCATATAAAGGTTGTTTTCCGCGCCTTTGACATTAATATCAATATTCATTTCCAATTTTGCAGGGTTTGAATCTTGTTTAAAGAATAATTCTGGCACATTTGGGCTTTCAAATGATATGTCTTTCAAGAATTGCGATATAATATTAAATTTTGGCATTACGATTGCTCCTTTTTTTATTCATCGTTTTATGATAATATAGCATTAAGAAATGAATTTTACAAGTGGGGGAATGTCAAAATGTTATTATTTAATAATTTAATTCGTTTTTGTTCTGTAATGGGATTCGTTGCGGTTATGGCAGGCTGTGATTTATCGGCACCAACGCACCAGGGCGACAATTCAAAAATTCCATCAAATATGACACCGGTTTCTTATTCTGCATTGCCAGGATGGCGTGATGACGATGTTCGATATGCCCTGCAGGCGTTTCGTAATACGTGCAAAGCAAAGATTCAATATACCGGTTCTGTAATTCCAGACCCGGAATTATTGCGTGAAAAATGCAATATGTTGCCCAGCAGCAGCGCCGACGTAAAGACTGTGCGTGCATGGTTCGAATCAAATTTCCAACCATACCAGGTCTATAATGAAAAAGGTGGCAAGACTGGAACATATACCGGATATTATTCGCCGGTGATTAATGGTTGTCGTACAAGAACTGCAAATTGTAATGAACCAATTATGGGTGTTCCAATTAATGGTGCAAATTACAAAGGCGTTTCCAAGCGTGATATTGTTAACAAAAAAATCGGACGTGTTCTTTATTGGGCAAATATCGTTGATGTGCAAAACCTGCAAATCCAAGGCAGTGGTATGTTAAAACTGGATGACGGAACGATGGTTAAACTTAATTTTGCAGCCGTCAATGATATGCCGTTTAAGTCAATCGGTGCGCAATTACAAGAACGCGGTATAAAGCCCGCCGGCGGATACAGTGCAGATGCCGTTTGGACACATTTGAAACAAAATCCAACATTGGCAAAAGAAGTAATATATAACAATCCGCGATATGTTTATTTCTATGAATCAAAAGAACATAATGTTGTTGGTAAACTGGGGACGCCACTTTCAAAAATCCGCAGTGTTGCCATGGATGACAGTATTTATACACTGGGATTGCCGGTTTATATAAACACTTCATTATCTGATGGACGTTCGTTTAATCGTTTAATGATTGCCCAAGATACCGGTGGCGCAATTCGTGGTTGGATACGCGCGGATATATTCTTTGGTTCGGGTGATGCGGCATATGCAACCGCACACGGTCAACACGCCCAGGGTCAAATGTTTATTCTGATGCCAAAGGAATACAGTTATGTCAAACCAAGATAAAAAAATAAATCTGGATTTACGTAAATCACGACCACAAACACTGGCGGCGGCGTTTGGTGGGCTGATAGAAATGTTCGGTGGTCGAAATTCAGATGCAGATTTGGCAAATAACTGGAAAAGTATTGTTGGCACAGATATTTCCAGAATATCAAATGTTGTCGCAATAAAATTATCGCGTGATAAAAAGTTTAATATTGTATTGCGTCCAATATCGCCGGCGTTTGCGCTGGAATTATCATACAAGGTTGATGAAATTAAATCGTCTGTAAATAAATACTATGGTCGTGATGCAGTCGGTAAAATAACAATACGGAAATAAAATGAAACGAATAATTGGAATCGATCCAGGACTTTTACATACAGGATGGTCAATTATAGATATTGCAGGTTCAACACGTAAATATGTTGCCAGTGGTGTTATTTTGCCACCAACAAAATTGCCATTCGAACAAAGGCTGGCTTTTATATTTAATGGTATTGATGAATTATGCAAGAACTTTAAGCCGACTGAATGCAGTATTGAAGTTATTTTTGTTAATAAAAATGGAAAAACAACTTTGCTTTTGGGACATGCACGTGCGGCGGCGATAACTGCGGTTGCGATAAATGATATTCCGGTATTTGAATATGAACCGAACAAGGTTAAAAAGGCACTGACCGGTATGGGACATGCAGATAAAGATCAAATATATAAAATGTTATCTATATTATTGCCGACGGCGCATCCGAAAACACCAGATGAAAGTGATGCGATTGCAATTGCATTAACGCATGCGAATACATCCCGATTTGATATGTAAAAAATCTGTTTATAAAATATTTATTTGTGCTATATTTGTCATACGAGGGATAAATTGGCCAGATCAAAATACATTTCAATAAAAAATAATGTAACCGGATATTCGTTTGCAAATCTGGGGTTATTCACTGGTTTTGCCAGCGGTATCGTGAATGCGGTTTATTCGCTGGTTTTATTGGGTATTTTTAAATTATTCTTTGATACAGAAATGGCATCGGCAGCGGTTGGTGTTTATGCGTCAGTATATGCCGCGTTTGCGGTTGTCGTCGGAATTTTTTCAGCCGAAATTTTACATTGGTTTATAAAAACGCGTTTGCTTTATATAACAATGGCGGCATTAGGCGCATGCTATTGTATGATGAGTTTTTCGGTTAAACCATCTACGTTTATAATCTTGGATTATGTCGCATGTTTTGCATCAACAATGTTTGGAATATTATTACCGCTTTTTATGTCAGAATTTTCACGCGGAATTGGTATGGCAAAGATTAATGCACGACGTTTGCTTTGGGAAAATGTTGGCGCTTTTATTGCGCCAGTGTTTGCAATGACTGTGGTTGGTTTTTTTGATGATAATTATCGAATGCCTTTCTTGGCGGCAGGTATGATTTATTTCTTTGGGCTGCTTTTCTTTAAGCATTTTGGTATTGTCCAGGCGGACAAGAAAATAAAGCCCGTAAAACTACAAAAGGCAATTCGTGCATTGCGTATTAATGCAAAATCTTTCTTTCAAAAATCTGGTATGTTGCGTGCGTATATTGTGAATTTTGGATTTTATGCATTGCGTGCGATGCGTTTGCTTTATGTGCCAATTATTGTTATCGAAAATGGTTTTTCAAATGAAACATTAGGTTTGATATTATCTATTGGAATTATACCATATATCGTAATTAATTTATTTATTGGTAAATTAATTCAGCAATATGGTGTCAAAATATGGATGACAATCGGATTTGTTTCTTTTGCTATATTTTCAATAATCGCGATGATGGTAAGCGGTAATGCATTGTTGGCAATATTTGTGCTTTGGCAGATATCAGGTGCGTTTATGGAATCATGCCATGATTTGTTGTTCTTTAACAATATGCCACGTCGTGAACAATCCCGATATTATGGTGTGTTTCGTACATCTGTTAATGTCCCCAGTGTTATTGTTCCGGCCCTTGGAACAATTGCGATTGCATTGTTTGATGCAACGTCTGCAGTGTGGATGATTACCGCGATTGTTGCCATTTTGTCAACCATTGTTTTATGGTCGCGGTCTGAATAATAGCCCTTGCGTTAAGACAATTTTCTTTGTATGATTTTTGTATAAAACGAAAGGGGTATTTTAATGGCAAAAAAAGAAGCAGTTAAAGAAACAGCGCCAGCAAAAAATCCAGCATTGGAATCTGCGTTGGCACAAATTCAAAAACAATTTGGAAAAGAAGCCATCATGAAAATGGGCGATGGTTCACAACAAAATATCGAAGCAATTTCATCTGGTTCGTTGGGGCTTGATATTGCATTAGGTATTGGTGGTTATCCAAAAGGTCGTATTGTTGAAATTTATGGTCCAGAATCATCTGGTAAAACAACATTGGCATTGCATGCGGTTGCAGAATCCCAGAAAAAAGGTGGAACGTGTGCATATATTGATGCGGAAAATGCATTGGATCCATCATATGCAAAAAAATTAGGTGTTGATGTTTCGAATTTGATTATTTCGCAACCTGATTCCGGGGAACAGGCATTGGAAATTGCAGATACTTTGATTAAATCTGGTGCGGTTGATGTCGTCGTTGTCGATTCTGTTGCAGCATTGGTTCCAAAGGCAGAATTAGAAGGAAATATTGGCGATACATATATGGGAACAACCGCGCGTTTGATGTCGCAATCATTAAAGAAATTGGCGGGTTCTGTATCACGCAGCAATACTTTATTAATCTTTATTAACCAGATTCGTATGAAAATTGGTGTTATGTTTGGTAATCCAGAAACAACATCGGGTGGAAATGCGTTGAAATTCTATGCTTCTGTTCGTTTGGATATTCGTCGCACTGGGGCAATCAAAGATAAAGAAAATGTTATCGGTAATGAAACACGTGTAAAGATTGTTAAGAATAAAGTTGCGCCACCTTTCCGTACAGTTGATTTCAAAATTATGTATGGCGAAGGTATTTCCAGAATCAGTGAAATCTTGGATATGGGCGTAAAGTATAACTTTATCGAAAAGGCTGGCTCTTTCTATTCTTATAACAACGAAAGAATTGGTCAAGGTGAAGCAAACGCGCGTCAATGGTTGAAAGATCATCCAGATGCACAACAGGAATTATTGGACAAGATTATGGCAAAATCTAATGGTATTGCCGAAGAAATGACAACTGGTCCAATTGATGACGATGATACGGTATCTGTTGGAGAATAATGAAATATGGCGGCATTTTTGTGCCGCCTAAATTTACTTTATAACAGAAGGGTAATGTGATGAATTTAAAAAAATTTTTTGCGATGTCAAAAGTTATATTGTTTGGTCATATTCTTAATTGGCCGTGGCGAACCCGTGTACAAAGAAGACAAGTGCGCAGTGATGTTATATCAAAAATAATCCCGCAATATTTTAAACGTTACCTGCCTGCAGCTGCTGCAATATCCGAACGTGAAGTGGTAAAAAATGATAAAAACGAAAAAATATGGACTATTTGGTTTCAGGGCGAAGAAAAAGCACCGGCCTTAGTAAAAGCTTGTTTCCGAAGTGTACGTCGTTATTGTAAACAGGAATTGGTTATATTAGATGAAAATACAATTTTTGATTATATAACTTTGCCAAAAGAAATCGTAAAAAAATACAAAGACGGTAAAATCGCGCATGCGCATTTTGCAGATATTTGTCGTGTTGAATTGTTGTATGAACATGGTGGAATATGGTTGGATGCAACGGCGTTTGTTACATCGCCAATTCCTGATTGGATTATAAAAGAAGATTTCTTTGTGTATATGGCTGGACAAAATGTAGGTAGTCCGTATTCGTTTATGCAAAATTGTTTTATTCGTGCACGCAGGGGGGCTTATTTACTTGATGCGTGGCGTGCAATGATATTGGATTATTGGATGCATGAAAACCATAATTTCGACTATTTTATGCATCAATTGTTATTCAAGACGTTAGTTATGAATGATGAAAGAGCAAAGAAATATTTTGCGAAAATGCCACATGTTGATCAAGACCCAACACATATGTTATGGTGGACGTACCAAAATTTACCATTTGATCAAAAAACATTTGATGATGTAACGTCTGGGGCTTTTTTTCAAAAAGTAACATATCGTGGTACAGAACATCCGGTTCCTGGATCGTTTGCGGATGTTATGATTAATAAAATGTAAACAAAAGGTTTTTTATGCGACCAAAAATATCAATTATAATTCCAATGTGGGGCGTGGAAAAATATCTGCGCCGTTGTTTGGATAGTGTGTTAAATCAAACTTTCCAAGATTGGCAGGCAATTTGTGTTGATGATGGCAGTCCGGATAAATCCGGCGAAATTGCCGAAGAATATGCATCGCGTGATAAACGTTTTATTGTTGTACATAAAGAAAATGGCGGGCTTTCTGATGCGCGCAATTTTGGTATGCCATATGCAACCGGTCAATATATTATGTATTTGGACAGTGATGATTTTATTCATCCGCAGACAATGGAAATCGCATATAATGCCGCGATAAAAAATAAATCAGATATCGTTTCGTTTACATATGATCGTTTTTATCGTCCACAATTAATGGTTCGTCATGTTTTGCATTTGGATACGGATAATGTTGTGCCGTTTGGTATCAAAAAGAAATATGATTTGAATAAAATTCCAATGCGAACAACAGATGATGTTTTTGAACTGGCAACAGAACGTACACATAATAAAACAAATCCAAATCGTAAATGGTTAATTAAACATTGCCAGGTTTGGAAAAACCTTTATAAAAAATCTTTGATAAAAGATACGCCGTTTATCAAGGGCATTTTATTCGAAGATTTTCCATGGTGGTCTGCAATTATGTTAAAGAAACCGCGTACAACGGTTGTGCCATTACCACTTTATTTCTATATTCCAAATTTTGGTGGAATTGTATTGTCCGCAAAGCAATTACGTATAATGAAAAGTTTGTGTACAGGTATAAAAACAGCCTATCAATTATATGCAAAAAAAGCAGATGCATACCAGATGAAAAAATGGCAATCGCAATTTATGTGGTATTTTGTAAATTGGGCATTTCGTAAATTGAAATATTTGAAGACAGATGAAGAATTTAATGATGCGCGCAATGAATTTATCGAAATGAATAATATAGGTATTTTTGATAATGTGCCAAACGAATGGTATGAATTGCGCGAAAATATTTATAATTTTATAAAGGAAAAATAAATGCCGGCTATATCAGTAATTATACCAATTTATAAAGTCGAAAAATATTTGCGACGTTGTTTGGATAGCGTTTTAAATCAGACGTTTACAGATTGGCAGGCAATCTGTGTTGATGATGGTAGCCCAGATAGATCTGGAAAAATTGCCGAAGAATATGCAAAAAAGGATCAACGATTTGTCGTAATTCATAAAGAAAATGGCGGGTTGTCTGATGCACGCAATATTGGTGTTTCTTGTGCAGATGGGGATTATATTTTATTTCTAGATTCAGACGATTTTATTCATCCGCAAACACTGGAATTATTATATACATTGGCTTTAAAAAACGATGCTGATATGGTTGTTTTTCGTTTTAATAAACGTGCCAGAACGCAAATGAAACAATTGTTGCAAAACGGTGGCGATATAACATCATTTTTGCCAGATGATTATAATAGATTATATAATTTGAATAAAATTAAATATCGTTTAACAGAGAACATTTTATCCAAATCGACAGAACGTAAGACTTTTGTTGATAATTTTATGGTTGAAAAATGCTATCCTGTTTTGAAGATGGTGCGTCGTACGATTGTTGCGAAACATAAATTTATAAAAGGTATCATAATAGAAGATTTTCCGTGGTGGTCGGAAATAATGTTGGATTATCCGCGTACTGTTATAACAAAGGCACCGTTTTATTTTTATGTTCCAAATTCTTCTTCTATTTTAGGATCATCAAAAAGTTTATTCATGATACAAAGTATTTGTAAAGGTTTGAAACATATAAATAAATATATCATTTCAAAAAAAATATCTGAAAAAGATAAGCGTATTTATGAACGTGAATTTTTGTGGCCATTTATAATAACATCTATGCGTTTGGTTCGTAATTTAGATACGCAAAAAGACATAAATACAGTAAAGAATAATTTTTTGCAAATGTATAAACTTGGAATATTTAATAATCCACAAACAATGCGTGCACGAAAATACAAGCGCAGAATTGAGAAATTTATATCCCTGATTTCTTAAATCGATTTGGTATTTTAACAACGATTTTTAATCCACACATGGCGGGTTTTCGCAACGCATAAATTGGACGACAATATGTTTGCATTACGCGTGCAATTTTTAACCATTTTTCAGATTTTGCTTTTTTCCGTGTAATTGTATTTATTGTTCCATTACCGCGACGCTTTAAATGTTTAAGCCAATCTGGACCGCGTTTTTTTGCTTTTTGTTCCAACATATCAATATCAATAGAACCAAAATGTAATAAATAAAGATTTTTATCAATATGGAAATTATGATGTTTAATGCTGTGAAAACCAGATCCCCATTTTATTGGTTTGTTTATAACAACAGGTTTTGTATAACGCGTAGAAAGCAGGGCGTATTCGCGCTGTTCCAGAAACGGTGCATCTTTATCCAGGATGGCTTCGATATACAAGTGTTGTCCGATATCCAGTCCCAATCCAGAAAGTGTTGTATGTATTTTCTTGTTTGATAAATATTGGTGCAGATTTT
>CAMOXB010000086.1 GCA_946628805.1 uncultured Pseudomonadota bacterium | reverse complement strand
TGCCCGTTTGGGCATTTTTTATTTTACGATTGAATCAACGTCAATTTCAGTATAATTTGTTCCTTTATCAACCGTACCATAAACAGTAACAATATCATCAACACGCACAGTGTTTCCATTCCAAGATTCTTCGTCAATTTCTAACATAACTGTCCCAGAACCATCTTCGAAAACAAAGATATTATTACCCATATTTTTTGTAATACGACCACGCATAACAACTGGTGTATCATCCGGTAAAGAAACAACTTCTGTAACAGACCAAACCGCTGGTTGATTATTCATATTGTTATTCATATTTTTACCAGGACCTGCAAAAGCACCACAAATTGGCATTATTGCAACCAACGCCAAGATTGAAATTTTTTTCATGATTTTTCTCCATTTGTTATTTTGTTTTCCATAAACAAATGTTATCAAATGCACAATAAAAAATAACTAGGAACGATTGCCAACATCACAACAAAAAAACACCGCCCAAACGGGCGGTTTATTTTACATCTTGATATCTTCACAAACCGGTTCACCTGCCTGAACATTGCAATCACTTTCCGATCTGAAATATTTCGTCATATTTTTACAAGATGTTGTTGTCGTTGTTGTGCAAATATGACAAGTTCTGCTGGCTTTGTCAAATGTTGCACGGCTTTCTTTGACGAATCCAGAATTCATCGATGTTCTGCCACGATATTTAAATGTATCACCACCTTGCTTCATTGTGCCCTGACCTCCTTCCATAAGAGCACGTGTCGTCAATCCAGCACCAACATCATAAGATATTGCGAACGGTGATGTTAACGGCGATTGTTCAGAAATACTATTCAAATTAAAGGATGTATTACCCATATCGCCCAGTTTTTGACACATAAATTGCGCGATTTCCGCCGATGAATTATGCGCGGCTTCTTCAATCGCATCTGCAACTTTCTTGTTATAATTATCTTGTGCCTTACGAAGTGCCGCCATACCAATCATAGTCCGATATTGATTCAACAAATTCGGGAAACGTGCAACCGTTTTATTATCTTCTGAACCACGACCATTGATTTGCGACAAATCACGACCACTGATACAATATTGTATTTGTTGATCAGATTCAATCACGGATATTGTTCGATTAATTGTTCCTGCGATATTCTTTAATTCTTCTTCGATTGATGATATTATGCCTGCATTTGATTCTTCTGGATATCTTTTTTTTATTTCTGCGATATATTCTTCGACACCAATTTCACCCGGTTTCAAAACCTTGCCATTATCTTTTACAGTTCCAGCCGCATCTCCCATTTTGATAGACCCGAACGATATCATACCGGTCACACGATACGTTGTCCCATCTTTTTGTGATTTTACAGATCCTGTTCCCAGATATGAATCCGCCGCAAACGAATTACAATCAGTTGTCGAACCACATAATTCGACCATTTTTTGTTCAGCCAGATTCTGGCAATTTTCCAATGCTTTATTATCAATATTCAAATACAATCCCATCAACATAGAATCCAAATCTGCCATTTTGAAATCTGGATTTGCCTGTTTACATACAACCAATTTATCGATTGGGCAAATCTCGTGTATATAATTGAAATCCATACCGATACAATTCACAAAATCTTTGCCACATCTGTCATCAGCGGTAAAGCATTCTTTGACTTCAGCTGTACATGCATCAACACGCATCGCAGCCAATTTGCTTTCAACATAATCCCAAATTTGCGGTTCCATTCTTTCGCATGGTTCAATTTGAACTTTACAGAACGAACGCGCCATACTTGGACGTGCCAAACATGCATCCATTGTCGCAGTTCCTTTGCCAACAATATCGTCTTTACATGCTTTTTGGATACAATTTGAAATATCAGTCAAACACGATTGACGCTTTTGCGATTCAATATTTGATTCTGCTAAACGAATTGTTGGGGCGGCTTCGCGCAAGAAATCGTTCCAGACATAATCACGAACCGCAACACAATTATCCAAAACTTTTTCACAAATGAAACGCTTTGATTCCAAAATTTCCATTGTTGATGCAGTTATATCGTATGTATCAATTGTTTTAACTTTAGTCCCAACAACACTGTCTGCCGTGTTATTTTGCATATTTTCAGATGCAACAGTGAAAACACATTGTCCCCAATCAGAACCACATGCATCGGCACTCATCATACATTTTTTATATTCAACCATACATGTTCCACGATCATATTTGTTTGATTCTTCTAAACTTTCTTTTAATGCACCACGAACCGCCGCTTTTGCCTTGGCTAACATAGCATCGGCTTCTTGTTTCTTTTGTGCAATAGAATTTGCCAATCCTTTGCAATCCGAAACAATTTGGCGCGAATACATTTGTGTCAAAAGTGTCATATCACCATTGCATGAATCCGGCATTTGTCCACGACATAATTGATGTGCATTGGTATAAAGTTCCCGGCCTACCATACTAGACAAATCAATTTCTTCCCATTCTTCGTCCTCTTCGTCTGCCATATCATATATCGATGTCCATGATATCTTTGTATCATCTTTCTTGGTTTCACCAGCCTTTACCACAGAACCATCATCATTATAAATACGTGCACCGCCATTAAAGATAATGTCTGCATTTGCACCGGCTTGGACTTTTTCAACTTCTTCTGTTCCAATACGTTCTGCTTCAGCTAAAGTCTTTTTAATAGATTCCAATTGTTCATCATATTTCGCGGCATCATCACTGCACATACACGTTCCACCGTTTTCATTATCTGCGATACAAAATTGATCCATACAACCAAAATATTTATTATAACATTCTTCGTTATAAACACCGGTCGCTTCCACTTTGGCACGAACTTTTGTTCCCGCTTGAATTGCAGATTGTTTTTTTGTTTTTGTTGCAGCAAAAGAATCAATTGGTGCCACAAACACCGACATCAATCCAAAGAACAAACCAAAACGCAATATTTTTTTCATTTTCGTTTCCTTTAATATTTTATTCACACGCTACTTCTGTACTTACGTTTATATCTTCACAAGATTCGATTTCTTGACAGAATTCCTGTTTACCACCAGATGCTGCACCTAATACACCGGCACCAACCGCACCAACAATACCACCGATTGCCGTTCCCCAACCGGCATTAATCATCGTTCCTGTTGCCGCACCCGCGGATAATCCACCGGCTGCTGCTTTTAATGCTGCTGACGCCTTGGATTCTCCACCTTCTTCACAAACTTGTTGCATACGGCAAACATGACAATTATTCAAATCTGCTTCAAAAGATACACTTTTTATATAACTGTAGTTTTTCTTAGATTCATTTGGTCTTTCTGTTTTATATGTTTTCAAGCAAATATCTCTGGCACAGCGTTTGTTTTCCGCGCGTTCCAATTCAACAATTCTTGAATTCATTTCACGCAAATTACGGTTTTCAGCCGCCATTTTTGCCAATAATTTCGCAGTATTAAACACACTGACGCCCAATGTATTTTTACCTTTTACTTTCTTTGATGCATCACCACTTTGCGAATCCGCACATGCGGCAACAGTTTTATCTTGTTCAAAATGTTTAAAGAATTCTTCGACAGATGCATCAGAATCCGCAACAACCGTCGCAATCAAAGCACTTTTTTCTTGTTCTGTTTCTGGTGCTTTAGCAATTGATGTTGCAGATGAGACCAGTGGCAAACATGCCATATCTGTTCCGCATACCTTGCCCAGTTGTTCACTGAAATAATTGATACAACCCTGCATCATTTGATAATCCATTTGCAAAATTGCAGATTGAACAATAACATCATATTGTTTTGCAGATTTACATGATGGGAACATGCTTTGTGGACAAAGTGCTGCAATTTCATATGGCTTTTTACCGACACATTCTGCCTTGGTAAAATCAACACCACATTTATCTTGCAGACATTTATCAATATCATTTTCACAGAATTTAGTTTGCAAATATCCTAATTTATCATTTACAACCGCCTGGAACCCCGGAACAATTTCATCACATTCTGTGATAATTGGACATATCCCAGCCGCAACATTAACATCAGTCAAACATTCTGCATTTGTTGATGTTGAACAACTTTCTTCCAAACACAACTGAACCTTTGCCAGACATGTTCCACGTTTATTTATATCCGCATATTTTGCTGCATCTTCTAAAACACTTTTTGATTCTTCCGCCCAATCTTTTTCAACATAACTGCGAACCGCCATACATTGATCCAAAATATTTTCGCACGCATTTGAACGACGTTTTAACAAACCCGCATCAAGACAGTTTTCAAATTTTGCGCCACATCCGCCCTTGTCTGCAATACACGAACGATATGCCAGCAAACATTCACCACGATTATATTTGTTTGTCGTATCCAACATTTCAAGACGCGCCTTGCGAACCGCAGATTCCGCAATAAGTTTATTAGATTCTGCATTTGCTTTTTGATCTGCCAAATATGCATCATAATTCTTACAATCTTGAACAATCATACGCGAATAAAGCATTGATTCCATTTCCGATTTATCACCGCATGCGTCCAATTCCGCCTGGCAATATTTTACAGCCATCTGATACAAATCATCGCCCATTGTAACATCTTCACCAACGTCTTCTTCCTCAGAATCATCGGAACCTAACCACGCCAAGAAATTTGCCGTCGAAAACTGAGAATTCGGTTTATTGTCCACAAAAACAAATCGTGCTTTTGCCCCCAGTTTTTCACGTTCAACACCTTCGGTGTATAATTTATCGGCTTCGGCTTGAATATCAAGAACTGCTTGAATCTTGCTTTTTGCACGTTCGATATTATCAGAACACGCACAACGTTCGCCTTGGCTTTCATCCAACAAACAAAAATTGTCCATACATTCACGATATGCATCGCGACAATCGCCTGATGATGCAACAACTTTTTTTTCATCAGAAACAGACGCAGCACCCGTATCTGTATTCGAATTGCTTAATGCAGCCCTTACATCAGACGCAGTTACCGAAACACGTGC
>CAMOXB010000085.1 GCA_946628805.1 uncultured Pseudomonadota bacterium | reverse complement strand
ATCTTTGCCGGCAGATGCAAAATTGGATTTGTCAGCGGGTATATAAAAACGAAACGTTTTGGCAGAGAACCCGTTTTCGCGGATGTTAGTGTCAAAACATAAACAAAGGTAAAAACAAAATGGCATTAAAACATTACAAGCCAACAACCCCAGGAACACGTGGTTTAACATTGATTGACCACAGTGAATTGCACAAAGGAGCACCTGAAAAGTCTTTGACTGTTGGTTTAAAGTCCAAAGGTGGACGTAATAATTTTGGTCATGTCACAGTTCCACACCAAGGTGGCGGACACAAACGTAAATATCGTTTGATTGACTTTGATCGTAAGAAAAAAGATATACCTGCAACAGTAATCCATTTGGAATACGATCCAAACCGTACTGCATTTATTGCATTGATTGAATATAAAGATGGTGTTCGTTCTTATATCTTGGCACCACGTGATTTGAAACCAGGTGATACAGTTATTTCTGGTACACGTGAAGATATTAAACCAGGTAACACCATGCCTTTGAAAAACATGCCAATCGGTACGATTGTGCATAATGTAGAATTGAAACCAGGTGCTGGCGGTCAATTGGCGCGCAGTGCTGGTTGTTATGCCCAATTGATGGGTAAAGATGGTGTGTATGCCCAGATTAAAATGAACAGCGGCGAATTGCGCAAAGTTCATTCTGAATGTTTGGCAACAGTTGGCAGTGTTTCTAACCCTGAACAACGTAATGTCAATTTGGGTAAAGCGGGTCGTGCACGTTGGTTGGGAATTCGCCCATCTACACGTGGTATGGCAATGAACCCGAACGATCACCCAATGGGTGGTGGTAATGGTCATTCCAAAGGACATGAACCTGTATCCCGCACAGGTATTCCAGCCAAGGGATATCGTACGCGTAGCAATAAACGTACTGCAAAGATGATTATCCGCAGCAGACATTTGGCAAAGAAGAAATAATAGGAGTGTAAAATGTCTCGTTCAGTATGGAAAGGTCCTTATGTTCACCCATCTATCTTGAAAAAGGTAGCGGTGGCTATTGAAAAAGATGACCATAAACCTATCAAAACTTGGTCTCGTGGCAGTACAATCGTGCCACCAATGGTTGGTTTGACATTTGAAGTTCATAATGGCAACAAATTTATACCTGTATCAATCGTCGAAGATATGATTGGTCATAAACTTGGTGAATTTGCCCCAACACGTACATTCAAAGGTCATGCCGCAAACAAGAAAGCAGCAAAATAAGGGTAGGGTATTATTATGACAAGATATGGAATAAAAGACAATCAGGTTCGTGCGTTCAATAAAATGATTCGCATCAGCCACCAGAAATTAAATCTGGTTTGTGATATGGTTCGCGGCTTGCCAGTTGACCGTGCCGTTGATGTTTTGAAGTTTTCGAAAAAACGCGTTTCTGACGAAGTTTTGAAAACATTGTTGTCTGCGGTTGCAAATGCAGAACACAATAAAAACTTGTCCGCAGATACATTATTCATCAAAGAAATTTGGTGTGGTAAAGCGTTGACAATGAAACGCATCATGGCAGGACCTCGTGGAAGTGCTCGTCCAATTTTGAAACCATTTTCTAATTTGACAATCGTTTTGGAAAGTGGGGCGGCTCCTGAAAAGAAAAAAACAAAAAAAGTAACAAAATAATAAAGTGGAGTGAAAAAAATGGGACAAAAAGTATCACCAATTTCATTACGCGAATTTATTAATAAGATCACAGATTCTCGCTGGATTGCTGGTAAAAAAGATTATGCAGCATTGTTGGCAGAAGACGTTAAAATCCGTAAATTCGTTGAAAAGAAATTAAAGAAAGCAGGATTGGCCAAAGTCGTCATTGAACGTTTTGCTAAAAAGGTAGTTGTTACTATCCATACATCACGTCCAGGTATGATTATTGGTAAAAATGGTGCAGATATCGAAGCTTTGCGTAACGATATCAAAAAATTGGTCAAGAACGATCAAGTTGTTGTTAACATCTATGAAGTTCGTCGTCCAGATTTGAATGCACAATTGGTTGCTCAAAATATCGCACAACAAATCGAAGGTCGTGTATCCTTTAAACGTGCAATGAAAAAGGCTGTTCAAAATGCTCAAAAAGCAGGTGCACAAGGTATCAAAGTAATGTGCTCTGGTCGTTTGAATGGTGCAGAAATTGCGCGCAGCGAACAAATTCGCGAAGGTCGTATACCGCTTCATACATTACGTGCAGATATTGACTATGCGTCAATTCAAGCCAAAACAACATACGGTGTTATCGGTGTTAAAGTTTGGATTTACACTGGTGATGTTGTAAATAAAGAAAAGCTGGCGTCTGAAATGGCGCGTCCGACTGAATATGCCGGCAGCAGCGAAAAGAAAAGCAAATAATAATTAAAATTCAAAGGGTTTTAATCATGTTAATGCCAAATAAAACAAAATTTCGCAAACAGCACAAAGGTCGTATTCACGGGGCTGCCAAAGGTGGAAGTGAATTGGCATTTGGGTCGTTTGGTCTGAAAGCAATGTCTCCTGAACGTGTTACGGCACGTCAGATTGAAGCCGCTCGTCGTGCTATCACCCGTCATATGAGACGTCAAGGTAAATTATGGATTCGTATTTTCCCAGACGTTCCAGTAACTGCAAAACCGGGTGGTGTTCGTATGGGTAAAGGTAAAGGTGCTGTTGAATACTGGATTTGCCGCGTAAAACCAGGTCGCATCATGTTCGAATTAGATGGTGTTAAACCAGAAATCGCATATGAAGCGTTCGCATTGGCAGCTGCAAAATTGCCAGTAAGAACAAAAATCGTAGACCGCAAAGTAAACTAATACAAGTGCAAAAAGGTTAAAAGAAATGGCAGAAAAGAAAACAGCAAAAACAGCCGAAAAAGAAGCTTTGACAAAGGAAGCTTTGCAAAGCAAATTGGTTGATTTGAAAAAAGAACAAATGAATCAACGCTTTCAACTGGCTGCGGGTCAATTGCCAAAAACACATGTTTTGCGTAAAACTCGCCGTGAAATTGCACGTGTAAAAACCAAGTTGAATGCTGCGAAATAACTAACTCTTTGACTTTTGATTTTTTTAGTGTACAATCAAAAGCCGGAAAACAAAAAATAAGGACAAAAGTTATGCCAAGACGTATACTGCAAGGAACAGTAACAAGTACAGCAAATGACAAAACAGTCGTTGTCGAAGTAGAACGCCGTTTCCGTCATCCATTGTATGGAAAGTTCGTAAAGCAGAATAAAAAATACAAGGCACACGATGAAAACAACGAATATAAAGTTGGTGAAATCGTTGCTATCGAAGAACATCGTCCGATTTCCAAGACTAAATCTTGGGTTGTAAAGGGCCGTGTTGGGGTCAGCAAAGACACATCTGTTAATGTTGACTAATAAATTGGTGGGTTTTTTGAGGTCTTGAATTAGAATAATATATTCAAGACAGTCGAAACCCGGTAACAAAGCAGTGAGGGATTGCCTCATTTGCAGGATTAAGGAAAAAAATTATGATACAAAATGAAACAGTTATGACAGTTGCAGATAACAGTGGTGCACGTAAAGCAATGTGCATCAAGGTTTTGGGCGGTTCTCATCGTCGTTATGCAACCGTTGGCGACAAAATCGTTGTCGCAATTAAAGATGCGATTCCACGCGGTAAAGTTCAAAAAGGAACTGTTCAACGTGCAATTATCGTAAGAACAAAATTCCCTGTGAAACGTCCAGATGGATCAATTATCCGTTTTGATGATAATGCGGTTGTTTTGATTAACAAAAACAATTTTGAACCAATTGGAACACGTATTTTTGGACCAATCGCACGTGAAGTTCGTCGTAAATATGACGTTCAGAAAATTGTGTCTTTGGCACCGGAAGTAATATAATACTTTTGACTAACAAAAAGGCGAAAAAATGAAAATTAAGAAAGGCGACGAAGTCGTAGTTATTTCGGGAAAATATAAAGGCGTCAAAGGTAAAGTATTACAAGCACGTCCAAGTGAATCCCGTGTTGTTGTCGAAGGTGTGAACCGTCACAAATGGCACATCAAACCAACACAAGAACAACCAGGTCACATCGTTGATCGCGAAGCACCAATCCATGTATCGAATGTTGCATTAATTGATCCAAAAACAAAAAAAGCAACACGTGCAGGATATGAAATGAAAGGTGATAAAAAAGTTCGCGTTTCAAAGAAATCTGGATCAGAAATCTAAAAAACCAATGATTCCGCTGTTACGGAATCGATAACGAAAAGGTACAAAAAATGCAAAGCAGATTGCGTGAAATTTATGAAAAAAATGTTGTTCCTGAATTGGTCAAAGAATTTGGGTACACAAATATGTTTGCAGTTCCGAAACTTACCAAAATCGTTTTGAATATGGGCGTTGGCGAAGCTGTATCTGATAAAAAGAAATTGGACAGTGCCGCGGCTGATTTGACAGCGATTGCTGCACAAAAATCAATCATCACACATGCAAAGAAATCAATTGCGACATATCGTTTACGCGAAGGTCAAGCAATTGGAACAAAAGTTACTTTGCGTGGTAAAAGAATGTATGATTTCTTGGATAAATTAATCACAGTGGCATTGCCACGTGTTAAAGACTTTCGTGGATTGTCAAAATCCAAATTCGATGGTCGTGGAAACTATGCATTCGGTATCAAAGAACATTTGATATTCCCAGAAATTTCTGTTGATAAAATTGATGCTATCCGTGGTATGGATATCGTCATTGTGACAACAGCAAAAACAGAT
>CAMOXB010000084.1 GCA_946628805.1 uncultured Pseudomonadota bacterium | reverse complement strand
CAAAAAAGCACGTGCAAAAATCGTTGAATTCTTGCGCGAAAGCGGTGATTTATTGGCAGAACCACGTCCATTGACCCACCCTGTTAAATTCTATGAAAAAGGCGTTCGTCCATTGGAATTTGTGTCTTCGCGTCAATGGTTTATTGATGTTTTGAACATTAAATCTGAATTGATTGAACAAGGTCGCAAAATCAAATGGTACCCTGAACACATGCAATCACGTTACGAAGCATGGGTTAACGGATTAAACCAAGATTGGTGCATTTCACGTCAAAGATTCTTTGGTGTTCCATTCCCTGTATGGTATCACATTGATGCAAATGGTGTTGTAAACTATTCCGATCCAATTTATCCAGACGAAAGTCAATTGCCAGTTGATCCAATGACTGATGTTCCAAATGGATTCATCGAATCACAACGCGGTGAACCAAATGGATTTATTGGTGAAAAAGATATTATGGACACATGGGCGACTTCATCTGTGACACCACAGATTGCAATGGAATTTGCACCGGCTGGACATCATATTTCATTACCATTTGATGTTCGTCCCCAGGCGCATGATATTATCCGCACATGGGCGTTCTATACAATTATGAAAGCCTATGCTTCGGAAAATACAATCCCATGGAAGGAAGCGCACATCAGCGGATTCGTTCTTGATCCAGACCGCAAGAAAATGAGTAAATCCAAAGGTAACGTCACAACCCCAATGCATTTGATTGAACAGTATTCGTCTGATGCGGTTCGTTATTGGGCTGGACGTGCACGTTTGGGTATCGACGCAATGTTCGAAGAAAAAGTTATGGATCAAGGTAAAAAGTTATGTAACAAATTCTTTAATGCGTCGCGCTTTGTATTCAACATTGTTGAACAAAGTGGTATTGATAAATCTGCCAACTATATCGCAAACATAACCAATCCACTGGATTGCGCATGGATTGCAAAGATGGTTAACAATATCAAGACAACCCGCAAAATGTTTGAATCAAATGATTATTCAGGCGCATTGGAATCAACCGAAAAATTATTCTGGGATTTCTGTGATAACTATCTGGAAATCGTCAAAGGTCGCGCATACGGCGACGATAACGTTTCGGCTGTTTCATCATTGATGTTGTCGGTTGATATGTTCTGTATGATGTTTGCACCGTTCTTGGTCTTTATCACCGAAGAGGTATTCCAAGCACGTCCATGGTCAAACGATATAAAATCAATCCATTCACATTTGTATCCATCAATTGATGAATACGGATTTGTTGATACAAAATCTGATTTGTATTCGGCGGTTGTTTCGGTCGTTGAAAAAGTTCGCAAGGCAAAATCTGAACAACAAAAATCTGTAAAAACACCTGTTGTTTCTATCGTGATTTCCGGTCGTGAAAACGATTTGAAATTGGTTGCCGATGCATCAGACGACTTGAAAAAAGTGCTGAATATAACCGCAGATGAAATCCAATACAAAACAACCGATGACGATATCGCATTGGAATCTTTAGAATTGGAAACAATTGCAGAATAATTTCAACAAACACAATAAAAAAGCCCACAAACGCGGGCTTTTTTATTTACGGCATCAAACGTGATGGACCGCGGAATAAAAATGTTGATTCACGTATTGTTGATAATTCCAACAACTGTTTTATGAACCTTGCACCACCAAAGCCCCAACCACCGTGTGGCGGCATACCATAGCGGAAGCATTCCAGGTACCATTGCAGCCCCTCTTGATGTAACCCTTTGCCACGCAACTGTTCACACAGTTTGGCATATGATTCTTCACGTTGGGCGCAGGTTACGATTTCAACGCCTTTGTACAGCAAGTCAGCCGATACCGATATTTCGTGTCCATGTTTGTCTATCGCTTTTTTGTGATAGAACGGGCGCGATTCCCATGGCCATTCGGTTACAAACACGAAGTCAGAGCCATACTTTTCTTTGACATAATCGCCAAGTGCTTTTTCTTCGGCGGTCGTGATGTCCGGCTGTTCGGATGCACACCCCATTTCACGCAGGATTTCTTTTGCCTCTGCCATCGTGATACGCGGTATCGGTTTTTTTAATTGAAATTCTTTGATGCCAAAGTATTTTTCGATTTCCCGACCACATGTCTTTTTGATTGATGTCAGCATATATGAAATCGCGCTTTCAAGTTCATGCATCACTTCTTCAAAACTTTCAATGTATGCCATTTCGCCATCGAAAGATGTGAATTCGGTCGCATGACGCGTAGTGAATGAATGATCTGCACGAAATGCCGGTGCAACCTCAAATACACGTTCTAGCCCCGACGCAATCGCCATCTGTTTGAATAACTGGGGCGATTGTGCCAGGTATGCCGTCTGGCCAAAGTATTCCAGTTTGAATAGTTCCGCACGCGATTCTGATGGTGTCGCCATTATCTTTGGTGTTTGGATTTCAATGAACCCTTGTTTGGTCAGGTATTCATGATACCCGGCAGTCATCGCAGATATTGCGCGCATTATCGTTGCACCACGTGGGCTACGCAACGACAAGAAACGCCAATCTTGCGATTTTTCCGGGGTCACTTCTGCGCTGCCTTTTTGTGTGACAGGTATCGGTGTCGCTTCAGCCAAAGATATAACCTCAATTTCGGATACTTGAATCTCGAAACCGGATTCTGTGCTTTTTGTTTCTACAACGGTTCCTGTCACAGATATGACAGATTCTGTTGTGATTTCTTTTACTTTCTCAAAGGCAGCCGATCCCTTTTCAATAACACATTGAACGGTTCCGGTTATTTCGCGCAGGACAATAAATGCAATACTAGATTGTTCGCGAATTGTTTGCGCGTGACCTTTGACAGTTATTGTTTCGCCAATTTTTTGTGGAATTTCGGCGATATGCGTTCTTATTTTTGACATTTTAACCTCCTTTGTGTTTCGTTATTTGTTTTCAATAAGAACACAAGGACGTAAAATATCATGCATATCTTTTCTCAGAATACATGACACAACGTGGTGCCACCTTGTTTCGCAGGCATTGTCGCCAATGCTGCCTTTTTAACTCTCGCTGGATTCGCCATACCATTAAAGAGTCCTTTGCTGTAACGGGCAATCCCGGGAAGTTCTAATAAGCGCAGTCACCTGCCACCGTTCTTCTTCCGCCTCCCCATTGTTAGTGGATTATCGGCTTTCAACTTTGATTATAGGACTATTTTTTCAAATTTCAATTTTAAAATTATTCTTTTTTATCCGATGGTGTTGTTTCAATAAATTTAAAGAAATCATTTGGCTTTGAATTTGTCGCTTTTAATATCTTTGCAATTGATAACATTGACGGCCAATGTGGCTGGCCATAGACAGACGAACGCTTGCTTTTATTAAAAGATGTTGGATCCAGACCACTGCGCCGCGCCAGACCAGAAACCGAAAAACCGTGCTCTTTTGCAAACAATTCTATTGCATGCCATACCTGATAATGTGTCATTTGTGTATCACCTTTTTTATTTTAATTCAGAATATGAATTTTTTCAAAGCACACAAATTGTTACCAAACCATTATTTTATTACAAGCAATTCAACCACAAATAGAAATCACAAAACACCACAAAGACATACAAGCACTTTTTGCTTTTGATGCCCGAATCGTTTTTATAGGTAATTATTCCGAAAATGTACTGTCATCACAAACATAATACACCGCGCCATCATATTCGATTTTCAGGTAATGTTCGGTGCCGGCGTTCATCGGTGTCGGTACTGTTGTCATATTCGCATAAAAAACATCACCTGCCCACCCTACATTTAGCGACGGTGTCGTAAGTTTTGTTGATTTCAGATACACAACATCATTTCCAATATGTAATATGTGTTCATAGCAAATATTTGAGCCAACCGGCGCAAACGGTGTCGGATTAGCGCAAGCTTCAATTCCCTGGGTTTCGGTTTCATTAAATGTGTATGTTCCGCCAACACACTTATTATTTCGTGGGCATATTATACATTCGTCTGTATATGCCGGCAAATAATACCCCGGCGCACAATTGTGAACATTTGGTGTAAAGGCGCCGTTCATTATGCGTCCAGAATTTATCGCACATGTATTTTTTATATCATATGTAATATATGGATTATCGGTATCTATTATCAGACCACCGGCGTCGGTGGTGCTGTACGCAAATGTACCACCGGGACAGGTATAGCCGTCCGGACACGGCGCACATGTTGGTGATGATGCAGGCAAAAAATATCCCGCCGAACATGTAAAATGTTGTGGGACCGAATACATACGACGTGCAACAATGTTTGACGCGCACGTCTTACCATATGCCGTCGGTAAAACGTATGTTTGATTTGGGTTTAATCCCTGGGCATCGGTTGCATTATATTCATACGTTCCACCGGGGCATGTATAGCCGTCCGGGCATGGTGCGCATGTTGTTGCATTTGCGGGCAGAAAAAATCCGGACTGACATACAAACGATTGTGGCACCGCGTATAAATTACGATATGCACCACACATATTTGAAAAATCGCTAACAACATCGGCAAATACCGGTGATATAAAAATAAAAGAAAATAAAACAAATATCTTTTTCATATTTTCCCTGTTTTGGTTTTCGTCCATTGCGGACTGGTTCTCCCCCAGTGTGGGGGAGTGCCGTCGAAGACGGGAGGGGGGCTAAATTCCAGACGTTCTACATTACGAATAATCCACAATACCCCCGT
>CAMOXB010000083.1 GCA_946628805.1 uncultured Pseudomonadota bacterium | reverse complement strand
GTATCTGGGTCGTTAGCCAATATTTCATTGCGCATATTTGGTTCGGTTACAACATCGTCGCGCAATGGTAATTTATGTTCAGCCGGACTTAACATCGGTTCAACACCTGTCGTGTCAATTTGTTGCAATTTATCCAACCATTCAACAACACCATCGATGTTCATTTTTTCCAGTTTTTCATCAGATATTTCAATTCGAATTAAATCTGCGAATTTATGTAATTGTTGCTTGCTAAATGCCATTTTGAATCCTATTATTAAAAACATAAAGGATTATACTATGATTTTATCTGATTACAAGGATTTTCCGCGCATCGGGCGAATTTTAGGAATCGATTGGGGACTTCGTCGTTGTGGTATTGCGGTGTCAGACGAAAATCGTGGTTTTGTCTTTACGCGTCCCCAGTTATATATCAAAACCCAAGACGAATTAATCCAGAAAATCGCTGATTTTGCGGTGGCGGAAAAAATATCTGGAATTGTACTGGGACTGCCGCTTTATAGTGACGGTTCAGATTCAGATACAACGAAAATGGTTCGTGAATTTGCAAATGCTCTGTCTGCGCAAACAGATTTGCCAATTATATTTATCGAAGAAAACCTGACATCCGCCACAGCCCAGGAAGAAATAGGGCGTAAAAGCATCGCAAAAATCAAATCTGAATTGGATTCAGTATCGGCAAAAATCATCCTTGAAAACGCAATCAGTATGTTAAAACGGTTGCATTAAATTCATGTTTAATATATTATATAAATGACATCAGAAAAGCCTGGTGTTGGGGTGTCGTTACCTCTATCGAAAGCTGTCTGTGCAGACATTAAAAACTCCAATCGTGTTGGTTGGAGTATGTGAATAATGCATTATGCAAAATCAGCATGTCCGAGCTTTTGACGGATTAACGAACTCCAACCGCTTCAATTTTTGATGCGGTTTTTTATTTTTGCGATTTGGAGGAACTAATGTCAAAAATGCTGATAATAATATTTTTATTTATTCCGTTCACAGTCTTGGGTGCCCATGAACATATTTTACATATTGGTGATGATTATTTATATTTAAATTCTGAAAAAAATACAATCCCATCATTAAATGTTAAGATAGGAGATGATGTTTTTTATGCCAATATGTCAACATGTCCGTTTAAAATAAATTCTGATTCAGAACGTGAATTACATATAAGTTATGAAGGCAAAGAATATTATGTCTTTGATGATACAATAGATTTATACGAATTTGATGAAAACGCAAATTTGATTGGTGCAAATCCCTGCTTGTACCTGGAAAGTACAGGGACTCAGTATATAGATACAGGTTTTATGCCAAATCAAGATACGCGTATTGTTGCAACGGTATATCAAAAAGATTTAACGGGTACTAATGTTTTTGGCGAACGCAGAGGTTATGCCAATAAAAGTTTTATGTTTTTATGTACAAATGAAAAAGTGTATAGAGACGATTATAATAGTTCTGTAGTAACCGGACCACGATGCAGGACAAATGAAAAAGTATTAATAGATAAAAACAAAAATATTATAACAGTTTTCGATATGAATTATGTAAATATATTCCAAGTTAATCATTCGTATTCAGATTTTCAGGCTTCGTCTTCTGTGCTATTATTTGGATCGTATTCTTATACGGATATACATATTGCGAAAAGCGGTGTGCGTTTCTATGAAACCTTTATTTATGATAATGGTAATCTTGTTCGGCATTTTGTGCCTGTGCCAGCAGGTATGGTTATTGGTGATTATGTTGTTCCATCAAACGGTATGTGGGATATTGTTGAACAAAAATTTTATGGGAATTCTGGAACAGGAAATTTTATTTATGGAATTGATTAAAATAAAAATGCCATATTTGATGGCATTTTTATTTTTTTAATCGTTTTGGGTTTCATCTGGGATTTTACCATCGGTTGAAAGCAATGTTGCAATCCAACGTGTCGATGAAAACTGGGCGGTTGTGACGTATATGCCAACCAAAATTGGAACACTGAAAAACATTCCGGCTGGGCCCCAAATCATACCCCAAAATACCAGGTTTATTAATATTGCTAATGTAGAGATGTTCAATGTCTTTCCTGTTAATTTTGGGTCTAAGATATTTCCAAATAATATTTCCAGACCAATTAATGAAATTGCAGTAAAGACCGGTAAATGCCATGTGTCGCCACTGATTAACGCGTATGCGATTGGCAGACCGCATGCAAATATCGAACCGATTGTTGGAATATAATTTAACACGAATATTATAAACGCCCAAACCGATGCGTATTCCAGACCGATAAAATGTAATAATATATATGCACATATTCCAGTCGCGGCGGAAATAAATGTTTTTGTAAATAAATATTTTTTCATATTTTCATCAATACTGTTTAATATGAAACGAAGTTTTTTTGACTTTATACGGCTTAATGGCATGGCATCGATTTTTTTGTTAAACGAACTTTGTTCAACAAACATAAATATTAAATATATCAAAACCATACCGGTTGATGTTGCAAGGCCCGCCAATGATGAACCTATGTACCCGGCAATCTGGGGCAGGTTAGGTATTAAATCCAAATCAATTCCAATACCGATTTTACGTGAAATAAATTCCGAAAATTCCAGTAATTTTTGCTGTAATATCGGGGTTGCGTTATATAATTCTGATAACATTGGGCGTACCTGGGTTGAAAACAGATATATAACACCACCAACCGATAAAAGCGATAAAATCGGTGATAAAATATTATAAAATTTGTGTAAATATACACTGCATTTTTCGGATTTGTTACATGGCATAATACGTCGATAATATGTAGAAATCGCGTTCAATAAATACCACAAAAATGTTGCGAAAAGCAATGGTATAAATATCGAACGGCCAATCCATAAAATGAATATTAATGCGATGAAAAATACCAGGTTATGCATACTTTTATCCTATGGTTAAAAGGACGGCGACCAATACAGCGATATTAATACCAACTGCGGTTAATGCGTATCCGTTGTTTATATTTTTTACAAAATCTGATTTGTGTTTTACATACCATAATGTATAAAGAACCAATAATGCAGTCGTTAATATTAATGTTGGTAATCCAGATATAACACAGCGTGCAAATGTCAGGAACAAGAACATAAACAACACATTTGAAAAATTCGATAAAACCCAATTATTAAAACGATTATACCAATTTGATTTTATAACCAGATTTGGTTTTTTTCCTTTTTCTTCGATTAAATATCCCGGTGTCCACATTAATAAAAATCCAAATGGCATTGACAATATTACACGCCATGAATTAATACCCATTGTTGTTGCGCGTTTATATTTTGCATATATATTTGCAACTGCAACCCCAAGGATATATAAAGACAACAATATAATCGCGATAAATATAATTAAAAACGCAGATTGGTGTAATAAATACATCATCATCATTTTTCGTTGAATCATTGGGCCTGCCAATCCGATTGATAATATTGCAATTAATGATGTTGCAATTGATATAATTGATGCGCCGTTATTGATAGCAATAAAATCATTACGATACATTTTATCGTGTGGTAATTTCTTTATCATATAATATGTTGCGCATATAAACGATAATGCAAATATGAAATATATTGGCAATATTGATTCAAAACTTAAAAACGTTTGAAACAATGAATATACCAGCCCCAAAATAATTGTCATTGCAAAAAATACCGATGCAAATAATATCGGTTTGTTAAAAAGCCATTGTTTTAATTGATTTTTCATATTTGTATCCTTTTGTTGTCTTTCTTATTTTATCACAATTTTGCCATTATCCAAAGTGGTTGTTTCACTTATATCAATTGAAGATGAAAATGCGTCTTGGTGTGATATGAATAAAAACGCAGTGTCTTTCATTTCACTTATTATTGTGGCGATTTGTTTTTGAACGACCGCATCTGCACCCGAATCTGGTTCGTCCAGTATTGCCAATTTCGGTTGTGTTAAAATCAAACGAAGTAACATAATGCGTTTTCGTTCGCCCCCTGAAAACCCAACGTTTACATAACGATTAAGCCATTCTTTTGGTATGTCTAGTTTTGCACAGGCTTTTTCAACACGTTCCAGAAATTCGCCCATTGATAAATCTTTGCCTGTTTCAAAATGTGTATGCGCAATGCACGAATGTTTCAAGAAGGATAATAATGTAAGTCCTGGGATTTCTGGGACGTTTTGTGCGCCCAAGAATATCCCCATCAACGCACGTGTTGTTGCATTTTCGTGTGTTATGTCGGTGCCGTTGAATATTATTTGACCGCTGTCGATATGGTAAGAATTATCGCCTGCGATTGTGTTAACCAATGTTGATTTGCCCGAACCATTATGTCCAGCCAGACGATGCCGTGCGCCGTCACGTACAACCATATTTATATTTTCTAATAATGGTTTTTCGTTCATTGATACACAAAGATTTTTTATTTCTAACATTTTTTATTCTTTTTTTAGTGCCATTTGTATTAATTGTTTTGATTCAACCAAGAATTCCATTGGTAATCGTGAAATAATGGGTGATGCATTTGCGCCAATTATTAATGCGGTTGCTTCGTCTTCGTCAATACCGCTTTGCATCAAGAATCGCAAAGCGTCTGGGTCGATTGCGCCGGTGGTCGCTTCGTGTGATTGTTCGTTTTTTGCATTGCTATGAATAACGGTTGGAATTGTGTTTGCGGTCGCATTATTGCCAATGATACGGCTGTCGCATTTGCATGCGTTTTTTCCGTTTACACCGGTAAAAGAAACCAGACTGCGAAATGTTTGTCGTGAATAATCTGATGCGACGCCATATGAAACAATATTTGATTTTGTATTGTTGCCAATATGAATCATCTTTGTTCCTGTGTCCGCCATTTGTGCACCGCGTGTTATGGAAAGCGAATAAAAATCACTTTGTGAATTATCGCCATATAAAATTGTAGACGGATATTTCCATGTCATTGCTGAACCAATTTCAACCTGGGTCCAATCCAGCGATGCATTTTCAAAACATTTTCCACGTTTGGTAACGAAATTTAATATACCGTTTTTATTTGTTGGCAAATCGTTGTATACGGCAAAATCCCCCGCATACCAGTTTTGAACAGTCGAATATTTTACGTGTGCATTTTTATGAACGACGATTTCAACGACGCCACTGTGTAATTGATGATTTGGACGGCGTGGGGCGCTGCATCCTTCCATATACGAAAGGGTTGAACCTTCGTCGGCGATAATAAGAGTGCGTTCAAATTGTCCGATTTTCGCAGTTTCAATTCGAAAATAACTGGCTAAATCAATCGGGCATTTTACGTTCTTTGGTATATATACAAATGTTCCGTCTGAAAATACCGCCGCGTTTAATGCTGCAAAGAAATTATCGTCGTTTGGAACGATTGTGCCGATATATTGTTTAACTAATTCTGGATATTCAATAACGGCTGTGGATAAAGGTAAAAATATTATCCCAAATTTTTTTAATTCATCACTATATGAGGTATGGACGGATTGGCTGTCAATAACAGTATCGGTTGCCATACCCAAAAGGGCGCGCTGTTCACTTTCCGGCAATCCCATTTTATCATATGTTTCTTTTAATTTTGAATTATCGATTTTTTCCGGTGTGTTATAGTAATTTAGTGCGTCATAATTAATCGGTTCATAGTCAATTTCAGCCCAATGTGGTTCACGCATTTTTAACCATTTTTTTAATGCATCTAAACGCCATTGCAACATCCAATCTGGTTCGCCACGCAGATTTGATATTTCCCGAACAAGTTTTTCGTTTAATGCTGTCATTTATCGCTGTTTGCCAATGTTTGTGCCTGGGCAAAAAATGTTAATGATTGTCCCAAAAGACCGTCTGTAAATGTTGTTGATAAAATACCGTCCGAATCAGTCGATGCCATATGTTGTAAAAACATATTTGCGCGATTAAGGTAATGCGATACATTATGTGCGATATTCGAATCCAGTTTTATTGCACGACGCAATTTTTCCAGAACAAACGGATTTTTTGCATATTCGTCCATTATGCCACCCAACGCACGCCAAAGCGGGTGTTCCGATGTATTACGTGGCATTACGTCCATTGTTGCCATGATTGGAATCAGGTCTTGCAACAAATCTTGGTATATAATTTCGGCTTTGTCTGTGGTTTCGTTAACTGAAAATTTATTTTTCAATATGGTTTGAATTTTTACCAACAGGTTATATTGATATGTCAGTGTTTTATTAATGTTTTTTATGTTCTTGCCAGTTTTTATTGAAAGAAACAGCGAACAAACACTAAATATCGCGCAAACGATGACAAAAATTAATATAATCGTATTTTCCATTTTATGATTCCTTTTGCATACCAGTATAACACGTTTTACCGATTCGTGCGATTTTTTATGTATTATATTTTTTGTAATTTTAAGTCTTGCACAGATTCGGTCAAATTGTTATAATCAGATATAATAATATTAAGGAAAGGAAAGAATTATGTTCCAAAAAGTATGTGCATTTATGGTATGTGCGGGTTTTATCGGTATGGCATCGGCAAACGATGGACTGCAACAGGTTGTCACATCCGAAGTTTTTTATGATTCTGGTGAACAAGAATATGTTGCCGAAGATGTAAATCGCGAATACGTTGCACCTGAATATGAAGAAATGGAATACGTTGAAATGGAATCTGATGTGTGGCCGGCACCTGGATCTGAAGCGGATGTAACGGTTGCATGTTCGGGTAATGGATGCGGAAATGATGGAACAAAAATTGTTTCAAAGATTGGTTCGGGTCTTGTGATTGAAAATAATATTGTCACACATGGCGCCGGTTGGTCTGGTGGTCCAGATGTTTCAAATGGCAATCAAATCCCGGTTGGTTTTGATTATGAATGCACAAATGATGCCGAAATGCCATTAATGCGTCGTGAAATGATGGAAGATGATGGTGGCAGTGTATTGGCGATGTCGCGCAGTGGTCATAAAAATTGTAATAAATCGTCGGATTCTTATGCGGTGTTTGCACAACGTGCGGGTTTTGCGGCAGAAAAGACATGCAATTCAATTGCAACAAACAATGGTTCGGATACAGATATCGCGATAAACGAATATGTTGATGAAGAAGCCCCAGCGGTTGTTCAAGACCAGGTTCGTTCGTGGGTTGTTACAAACGGTCAAACTTTGCGCCAGGTATTACAATCATGGTGCGACAAAGAAGGCTGGGATTTGGTATGGACAACATCGCGCGAATATCCAATCGAAGCCAGTGCCGTATTCAAAGGTCGCTTTGTTGATGTAGCATCGGCATTAATTCGTAATTTTGAACGTGCAACACCGATTCCATATGCTAAATTTTACAAAGGAAACCGCGTAGTTGTCGTTTCAACCACAGAAGAATAAACCTGAACAGGGGACGGGGGAAAATATGAAAATTCGTTTCAATATATGTTTTATCGGTTTGTTGATTGCGTTGACAGGATGCACATTAAAGGAATCTGCCAAAGTTTCTGCAACGGTCGATAATAATTTCGTTAACGCATACGAAGCCTTTGAAATGGCAAAGAACCCACGTGCCAAGGTCACCAGTGGGGATACTGTTTCCATGTCCGAAGGTGTCTGGTTGGGAAATAAATCAACATTATTGGAACACAAGAATAATTTGCCATCAAAATTTGAAACAGATACCGGAATAACAATTTTATTAAATGAACCGGTCACATTACAGGTCTTGGCAAACGATATTAATTCAATCACTGGGATTCCTGTGAAAATCGACAGCCAGGTTGATGCTGAAAAATTGAAAAAGACTGTGGATGTTGCATATACCGGAAAATTATCTGGATTGTTATCACAAATCGCAACGGATTTAGATTTGCTGTGGTATTATGATAAAGATTCAATTGTATTCTATGAAACCGAAACGCGCACATATACATTATATGCGCTGGGGACAGACGTATCATATCAATCATCTGTCCAGACGGATTCTGGTAACCAGGTATCATTGGAATCAACACTGAAAGAATGGGACGAAGTCGAAGCCACCATTAATTCAATTATAAATAATTCGAAAAATGCACAATTTACTGTATCGCGCAGTTTGGGAACAATCACTGTGACGGCGGCGCCATCAATATTAAATCGTGTTGGTGAATATATTGCAAAACAAAACAAAAGACTTTCGCAATTGGTCACAATTGACGTAAAGGTTTTACAAGTTTCGTTGTCTAATGAATCTGCATTTGGTCTGAATTTGGCGGCAGCAATTAATTCGACATCTGGATTGAATATTGTTGCAAATCCAAAGAATAACTTGGCATCAACCGAAGCATCATCAATGAATGTCGCGGTTTTATCAAACAAAGTTGCTGATGCGGTTACTGGATTAACCGGAACATATTCTGAAAATCAAATCCGTAATGGTTCAATGGCACGCGCCGCGGGATCGAATGCTTTAATCGAAGCATTGGCAAAGCAGGGCAAGGTTTCATTAGTCACAAACGTTGGTGTTACAACACGTAATAATCGTGTTGCCCCGGTAACGAACACAAAATCAACCGGATATATCAAACGTTTCGAATCAAGAACATTTACAACAGTTGAATCCAGTACCGTTGACCAAGACGATTTGGAAACAGGATTTTCAATGCAATTATTGCCTAACGTTTTGGAAAATGGCAAAATCTTGCTTTTATTCAAAATGTCAGTTCGTGAATTGTTGAAAATGTCAACCCAAACAATCGGTGCAGTCACATTGCAATTACCAGAAGTTGAAGAACGTTCTTTCATGCAGGAAGTTATCATGGAATCTGGTCAGATGTTGGTTGTATCAGGATTTGAAAAACAAAAGAACGATGATACACGTTATGGCCTGGGCGATGCAGACTTTATGGCATTGTCTGGTTCGAGCGAAACCGCGGCATCACGTGAAGTTTTGGTTGTTATCTTGACACCACAAGTATTGGTCAGCCCAATGGATGCGGAACGCAGTATTCAACAACATTGGGGCGCCCCACTGAATTAAAATAAATTATAATAATAAATCTGATTGCCGTTGTCGCGCTTATGTAGGTTTACTACACTGCGCTTGCCAACGGCTTCTCATCTTCATCATTCTAATTTATTTTTTACAGTGGTTATAAAATCTGCTGGTTGTCGTCGCGTTTATGTAACATTTGTACACTGCACGCTTCGACAACTTCGCATCTGAACAATTCTCTTTAATTTTACCGCTTTCGCGTTTTGTGTTGCATATCTGATTGCCGTTGTCGCGCTTATGTAGGTTTACTACACTGCGCTTGCCAACGGCTTCTCATCTTCATCATTCTAATTTATTTTTTACATCCGCAATCGCGGATGTTTTTTGTATTGTGTTAAAAATCTTTTTTTGATAACATATTTTTTGTCAGAAAGAGTTTTTCTGATGGGGTCAAGAGACCCGATTGACGTTCGTCTGAAAGAGACGTTAAATCTCCAACCTCTGTGGTTGGAGGGATGTAGAATGTACAGAATATGCACACAATTTGACGTCAAATTGTTTCTTGCCTCCAACCGCCTGAATTTATGGCGGTATTTTTGTATAAAAGGATGCCTTTATGCGAAAAATTATATTAATGATAACGGCTCTATTTGCGTGTATTGGGGCGCGTGCCAAAAGTGTTGTTATTTCAAAAGATATAATGAAGCAATGTTTTATACAATCTGGTTTGAAATCAGATTTTGAGGAATGTTGTTTAAATGGCTTGTTAAAATCAAGTGTAAAATGTCTGCCGGGACAATATTTGCCTGCGAACGCAAAAAAATGTAGTTCATGTAAAGATCGATACTATGCATGTGCCGGTGGGTTCTTTGTCCCATCATTAAACGATCAAGGTATTAAAAAATGTTTGCCAAGCGAAATAGTAAGTTCGGATAAAATAAAATGTGTATTAAATTGTGCACCAGGGCAATATTTGGCTGATAAATTGCATGGTTGCAAAGCATGTGTGTCTGGTTACGCGTGTCCTGGGGGATCCGGTGGTATAAATGATTTAATAAAATGCAAAGACAATGAAATACCAAATGCAGATAAGACAAAGTGTGTATTTAATAATATTACACAAGAAACATACAATACAGATGTTTTGGATTACCGCAATATTGATTTATCAAATATGACAGAAAAAGATGCGTGTTTATATTGGAAAGGTGAATGGAAGGATAATACATGTATTTTGCCGCATGGTACACAGAAAGGCAGATTTAAGTATTCGTGGGATTCGGCAAATAAAAAGTTTATGTGTTTGAATTATTATGAATTATATCTTGCTGGTGAATATGATGACAAGGAATATGCCGATGAAGTGAAAAAATCGATTGATAAATATCCTAATAAATGGAAATTAGCACAATGGGATCCTGTTATTGAAGAGTGTGGATCACAGCATGAACGTGATTGTCGTGATGCAGGAAATGCATGGGATTGGGAAACTGCTGTATGTTATGATGTTTCAAAAAATCAAAGCATATGTGAAAGTGTTGGTGCAAAATATAAAATAAATGCCGATGGTTCAAAAAGTTGTGATTGTGTGTTATCGGATCGTGAATTTCATTGGAAAACAAGAGAACAATCTTGTTATTATACATTAAAGTCATGGAACGGGAATGATGGATCAACGGGGATGATCTCTGGAAGCCAGTATTCCACGGTTGAATCCTGTATCAATGGTTTATTAAAAAACAATTTTTTCCAAAATAACAAAATTGAAAAACTTAATTGTAAATAAAAAAACCACCCGATTGGGTGGTTTTTAATTTGTAAAATTGTTTTATTAAGCAATCTTAGCAACTTTTTTTGCCAAACGCGAAACCTTGCGTGATGCAGTTTTTTTAGACATTGTTTTGCCTGCTGCTTTCATGATTTTGCTTTCTGCAGAACGTGTTGCAGCAACCGCCGCGGTTTTATCACCAGATTCAATCGCTTTCAATGCTTTCTTGGTTTCTGTTTTAACAGCACTGCGACGTGCAGTATTGATTTCGTTCTTTTTAGCTGTTACTAAAATTCTTTTTTTACATGATTTATGGTTTGCCACTTTATTTTCCTTTTATTTTATATGGTTTTATGATATTTTATAGAAAAGAAACACAAAATCAAGGGAAAATAACAATGTCTTACATTTTTTCTTTAATTTTATCGTATTTTTTAGGTTCTATACCGTTCGGTTTATTGATTGCAAAGGTTTTTAACAAGGGTGATTTGCGCCGGGTTGGTTCTGGGAATATCGGTGCAACAAATGTTATGCGTGTTGGCGGATTGCGTTTGGCAGGATTGACATGGATTCTTGACATGACCAAGGCGATAATTGCGGTTTTGATTGGTCGCTATGTTGGTGGTGAAGGATTTGCCGCGTGGTGCGGTTTTGCCGCGATTATCGGGCATTGTTTCCCTGTTTGGCTGAAATTCCATGGGGGCAAGGGTATATCGTCACTTTTTGGTATTTTGTTGGCAATAAACCCAATATTATTTGTTATCGAAGGTATTGAATGGCTGATTGTTGCGTTGGGATTGGGATATTCATCAGCCGGGGCATTGGTTGTATTTACGCTTTTGCCAATTTTCGGTTTTGTTATTGAACCAGGTGTTGGATTTGCATTCTTGGCGATTGCGATATTGTGCTTTGTTCGTCATCGTGAAAACGTAAAACGCCTTTTCAATGGACAAGAATCCAAGATTGAATGGAAATGGAAAAAATAAATATAGTGTTTGTTTTTTTGCCCATTTTGTGATATAATTAGGTTCATAAAGAGGGAATATATTATGAAACGTTTTGTATCATTTATTGTTTTATCAATGATTTCATGTGGCGCAATGGCGGCAAATTCTGCGCGCCCGGCAATGTCTAATCGTATTACATCTGCACCACGTTATACGGCATCAATTAATCAATTAAATGGTATGGCGTTGGCAAATAACACAAATCAAAATACCACGGTTGTCGAAGAAAAAGAACCAGAAATCGATATGCGCGAAGCCGAACGCAACGCGTGTATGAATAATAATATCGGTATTGGAAATACTTTTGTTTGGGCATCACGTTTCAGTGATACATCAAATTATGCAACAATGGTCGAAGATACTGTTAATCCACAAAACAATGTATGCTTTGTTCGTGTTGAATTGAAATCTGATGATGAATCGCGTATTTCTGTATCGGATGTCCCGGCAAAATATTTTATGTGGGGTGAATCAATTGATTGTGGTTCATGGGCAAACGAAAAAGAAATGGAACAACGTATCCTTGATGCGCGCAAGGGTGCACGTATCGGTGGTATCGTTGCATCGACTGTCGGTGGTGCCGGTCTTGGTGTTGGTGTAATGGAATTAATCGGTAATACATCAATCAAAGGCTGGACAGGTCAAAAAGAATTATCTGGAACACAATTATATAGATCTGTGTTGAAATCGTATGATGTTAATTCGGTTGAATACCAAAATGTTGTAAATGCTTTGACTGTTTTGAAACAGGCTTGCGCACAAAACCCATCAACCGAAGGTTGTGATACATATAAAGATTTAATCACTGAATTTGCAAAATAATAAAAATCTGTGATTTTTTACTTAAAAAAGATTGTAGTTTTGTTCTACAATCTTTTTTGTTATGAATGATATGTTAAAAAAACTTTTGATATTACGAACACCTGGTATTGGTCCGGTCGCATATGGAAAATTGCAATCTGAATATGGGGCGGATGAAAATATCGTTGAACATTTATCAATGTCGTCTGATTTTATCGATTCGGTTAAACGCGAAATGGATCGTGCATATGATATGGGAATTGAATATATATCGGATTGCGATTCGCGATATCCAGTTGAATTAAAGAATATTAAAAATCACCCGATTGTAATAAGCGTGCGTGGAAATATCGAAACATTAAATAAAAAGTGTGTATCGATTGTTGGAACGCGTCATTCAACCGCCGCAGGTATGAATTTTATTTCAGAAATTGCGAACGCTTTTGCGAATCATAATTTCGCAGTTGTATCTGGTATGGCGATGGGGACAGACGCCGCGGCGCATCGCGGTGCATTGTCTGGGAACGGAAACGCGCAGACAATCGCGGTCTTGGCAGGTGGTGTTGATTATATATGGCCACTGGAAAACGAATCGCTTTATTATGAAATATTGGATCGCGGTGTTGTAATAAGTGAAATGCCGGTTGGTATGGAACCAATCGCATCGAATTTTGTTCAAAGAAATCGTTGGGTTGCCGGTATATCAGAAACCTTAATCGTTGGCGAAGCCGACGCAAAATCAGGCAGCATGGCAACCGCCCGATTCGCAATTGATTACGAAAAACGCATATTTGCGGTGCCTGGACACCCCAGTGATGCGCGCAGTATCGGACCAAATTCATTAATCAAAAGTGGTGTGGCGCATATGTGCACATCAATAAAAGACTTTTTTGGTGAAGAAAAAGAAGTCAAAAACGAAAAAAATAATAAAAATGAAAACGAAATTTTGGACAAGATAGGAATGATTCCGGTGTCAGAATCTGTATTGGCAAATCTTGTCAAAAAAAGTATTTCGGAAATCAAGTCTGAATTAGTGGTCTTGGAATTACAAGGTTTAATAAGAAAACAAGATGGCGGATATGTTTTAAATTGATTTTTTATATGTATATACACTGTATATACAAAGTGCGAAAATCAAATAAAAAAACGAATCGTTGTCAAAAAATAAATCTTTAAAAATAAATCAACATTTGGTTGCAAACAGAAATTAATCTTATAAATTATTGAACATCCAAACGATTGATTTATATCAATCAACAAAGCGAGAGACAAAAGAGTAGGCGGCATAAAGGCGATTTATGTGCGGGGGTGGTTTTATAACCATTTCGGGAAAACGGATACTCTTTTTAGAAGGAAAAAGGAGCAAACGACAATGCAAGCAATAGCGATAAATAAAACTGTAAATGTGGAATCGGTTATGGGGGCATTTGCGGCCAAAATAGATTCTGCGGGTTTTAATGCTTGGATTGCGCCGTTAAATGCAAATATATGTGGAAACTGTTTGACGCTGGTTGCGCAAAATCAATTTACCGCCGACTATGTCACAAGGGAATACGGAAAAACCCTGGCGAATATAGCGGCGGATTTTTGTTTGGACGTTAATATTTCGGTTCGTGCGAATAATAATGTTGTTGTGTCTGCAAATGACAATGTGGTTTGCGAATTTATTCCAGAAACAAAAACTGTGCAAAATAAAAACGGATTTGATTCGTTTATTACGTCTGATGAAAATATGTTTGCAGTTGCAGCCTGCAAGAAAATCGCATCAAATGAATCATCTTTTTCACAATTATTTATTTACGGGCCGGCGGGTTCTGGAAAAACAATGTTGTTAGATTGCATTTGCAATACAACAAATAAAAATGTTGTTCGTATGTCTGGCGGTCAATTCGTTGCAGACTTTGCACGTTCATTACGTGATAAAACAATATTTTCATGGAAAGATTTTTGCAGAAATTGCGATATGTTTATTATGGACGATGTATGTGCGCTGGCGGGAAAACGTGCAACAATGGATGAATTTATGCAATTGATTATGGATTTGCATAATGCAGGCAAGAATATCGTGCTGACTGCAAATGGTGCACCAAATTCATTAAATGGTTTTGATCGTCGTATTCAATCATTGTTTGCATCGGGATTGGTTGTTGATGTTGCAACGCCAAACGCATATGTTCGTCGTTCAATGTTGTTAAATGCCGGGGTTGATATGACGGTTGCAAATGAAATTTCAAAACAGATTAACGGCGATGGTCATTTGGTAAATGGTGTTATCAATAAAATCAAAACATATACAGAATTAATGGGCGAACGTGTAAATATGGATGTTGCATCACGTTTGTTGGCTGATGTTTTGAATAAAACAAAAACACCATTGATGATGGTAAAAACAATGTGTGAAAAGATGGCAATTTCATTTGATGAAATCTGTGGAAATTCGCGTGCCCGTCGTGTTGTTCGTGCACGTCAAATAATGATGGCTGCATTAAAGGCATCAACAAATTTATCATTAACAGAAATCGGAAACATCTGTGGCGGACGTGATCATGCAACGGTTGTTTATGCGTTATCACAAATTGAAAAACAAAAAGCATGTGATTTGATATTAAACGCCGAAATCGAAGATATGATAAAATTGTGCAAATAAAGTTTTGTTCGTTCGAACGAAAAAGGAGAAAGAAAGACACCAACCGTTTGGTTGGTGTTTTTTTTGCTGTTGTAATAGGAAATATTTTTTGATAACATATTTTTTATCAGAAAGTGTTTTTCTGATGGG
>CAMOXB010000082.1 GCA_946628805.1 uncultured Pseudomonadota bacterium | reverse complement strand
TGAGCCAGTAAAGACGGTTGAACCGGTAAAGGCTGTCGAAGAAAAGAAAGATGTTGTGCAACCTGCCCCACAACCAAAACAAGTAAAAAAATCAGAAGCGTCGGTCGATAACAAAGACGCGGATGATGATTTTGGCAGTTTTTCTTTATATAATATGATTACAGGTGCATAAATATTTATTAATGTATTAAAAAATGCGGCTAGATGCCGCATTTTTTAGTGTTCTTTTTGTTGGACGCGTTGTTCTGCCAACTTTTTCTTGCTGGCATATTGATTTATATGTTTTGATGCCAATGCTTCTTCGCGTGTCTGTGTTAATAATCTTAGATTGTTTGACATATAAATATGTCTGAATTTTTGATTTGTTTTTAACGTTATATGATAAAAGCGATATAAATCGACCATTTTTCTGATTGTTTCAGATGATAAAAATGGCGTTTTATCTATGTATTTTAACAATCTCAGACGGTCTTTGTCGTCTGGTAATTTTACCAATGTATCGTATACATATTCTAGATTTGCATGGTATGCACGAATCAATATCTTGTTCAAGAATCGTGATTTGCTGGATTTGTGCGTTTCTTGTTCTATTTTTTCTCTTGTTGTGCTCATTTGTTTTCTCTTTTATTTGCTGTGCAACAATATAATGCGCAAAATATTATTTGTCAACATTATTATTTCAAAACGTTTGTCTTTATAATGTGCAAATATATTTGTTTTTGTTTGTATTTTTACTTGAATTTTAGGGGTGTTAAATATAGAATTGTTGCGTGATTTAATGATAAATATGGTGGTAAAAATGGCAGACGATATAAAACATATTCTGGAACGTGAATCAAAATGGCAGAAACGTTGGCGCGACGAACGCGCTTTTGTGCCAAAAAATGACGGTTCAAAACAAAAATATTATAATCTGATTGAATTTCCATTCCCAAGTGGTTCGGGATTGCATGTCGGTCATATGTTGCCTTATACCGGGATGGATGTTATGGCACGATACAAGCGTATGCGCGGATTTGATGTTTTATATCCTATTGGTTACGATTCAATGGGAATTTCATCTGAAAAATACGCGACAAAAATTGGCAAACACCCCAGTGAATCTGTGGCGGAATTGATAAAGATTTTCGAAAACGATATTTCGATAATGGGGTTGTCTTTTAATCCAGAATCTAAACTGGCAACATCTGATCCTGAATTTGTTAAATGGACACAATGGATGTTTATTCAGTTTTTCAAGGCAGGATTGGCATATAAATCTGAATTGCCAATGAATTGGTGTCCGAATTGTAAGACTAATTTGACCAACGAAGAACTGGAAGACGGCAAATGCGAACGCTGTCATGGGCCGGTTGAAAAGAAAATGAAATTACAATGGAATCTGGCAATTACTAAATATGCTGACCGTTTGATTGATGATTTGGCGTTGGTTGATTACCCTGAACAAGTAAAAACCCAACAAATAAACTGGATTGGCCGTTCACATGGCGCCGAAGTAGACTTTCGCGTCGATGACGATATTATGACGGTTTATACAACACGTGTTGACACTATTTTTGGTGTGACCTTCTGTGTTTTGGCGCCGGAACATAAATTGGTTCAAAAATGGATTGCCGACGGAAAAATTACAAATGTTGACGAAGTGAATGCATACATTGCGGCGGCACGCGCAAAATCTGAATTTGAAAGAACCGATGTAACAAAAGAAAAAACAGGCGTCGAATTAAAAGGTATAAAGGCCGTCAATCCATTTAACGGACATGAAACCCCGGTATTTATTTCGGACTATGTGTTGGCTGATTATGGATTCGGTGCGATTATGGCGGTGCCGGCACACGATGGACGCGATTGGGCATTTGCAAAGAAATTTGGTCTGCCAATTATTCCGGTGTTGGCGGGTGGCGATGTTGAAAACGCCGCATGGGAAGGAAATGGTGAACATATAAATTCTGAATTCTTGAATGGTATGAATAAAGAAGATGCGATTGCCACCGCGATTAAATATGGAACCGAGCATGGCTTTGCACGCGGCACTACAAAATATAAATTAAAGGATTGGGGCTTTTCGCGTCAAATGTATTGGGGTGAACCAATTCCATTGGTTTATTGTGAAAAATGTGGGTGGCAACCTGTACCAGAAGATGCCCTGCCCGTGATTCAACCATATATGACAGACTATCGTCCAACCGACAATGGGGAAAGCCCGTTGGCGCGTGCAACAGATTGGGTAAATACAACATGTCCATGCTGTGGTGGTGCGGCAAAACGCGAAACAGATACAATGCCTCAGTGGGCTGGTTCGTCATGGTATTTTCTGCGTTATCTTGATTCAAAGAACGACAAAGAATTCTGTGAACGCGACAAAATGAATCGTTGGATGCCTGTTGATCATTATAATGGTGGTATGGAACATACAACGCGCCATTTGCTGTATTCCAGATTCTGGTACAAGGCATTGTATGATCTTGGTTTGGTCCCAGGCGTTGAACCATACAAAAAGCGTACCAGCAATGGTTTAATTATGGCGGCAGATGGAACAAAAATGTCTAAATCACGCAATAATACTGTCCCTTCGTCAGATGTTGTAAATCGCGCAGGCGCAGATGCGTGTCGTATGGCGATTTTATATTTGGGCCCATGGGAACAAAGCGCAAATTGGTCCGAAGATACCCTGCGTGGTATACAAAGATTCTTGGCGCGTGTTGAAAGTTTCGGGAATAATGTTACCGATGATTCTTTGACACAAAAACAAGAAAGATTGGTCCATAAATTAATCGCAGATATGACAGAACGCATCGAAACAATGCATTTTAACACTTCGATTTCTGCGATGATGGAATTTATCAATGAATTCCCCGGGGGTAAAATGCCGCGTGCTGCATATGAAGTCTTGATTCAAATGCTGAACCCGTTTGCGCCACATTTAACCGAAGAAATGTGGGAAAAGTTGGGGCATAAAGATATGTTGGTGTTCGAACCATGGCCGACATTTGATACGTCTAAATTGGTGGAAAATGAAATGACAATTGTTGTTTCGGTAAATGGAAAGCGCGCAAATGATTTTGTTGTGCCGACCGATATTTCTGAAAACGATTTGATAGAAACAGCAAAACAAAATGCAACACGCCAATTGGATGGCGCAACGATAATAAAAACAATCGTTGTTCCAAAGAAATTGGTTAATTTTGTCGTAAAGAAATAAAAAGAACCGCCAAACGGCGGTTTTTTTTTATGATATCTTTTGAATACGTCTGATTCTTTTTTCTATATTATCAAACGGACTTTCCAGAAATGTTTGTGCGCATAAAAATGCCTGTTCGATATCAATGTCGTCCGCAGCCAGCGCCAATACGTTTATATCATCGTGAAAACGGTCGTCGCGTGCTTGTTCCGGGCGGTCAACACGTGATGCACGAATATGACGGTGACGATTTGCGGCGATTTCCATACCTGCCCCGGTGCCACATATTAAAATGCCACGTGATTGTGTGTCGTCTAACATTGCGTCAGCCAATTTGTCGGCAATATCAGGAAAATCAACCGGGGTATTCAAATCATCTGTTCCCAGGTTAACAACGTTATATCCATCTGCCATTAACATTTCATAAAGATATAATTTTAGCCCCACCCCACGATGGTCTGATGCGATAAATACGCGTGTTATATCGTTTTTGTTCATTTTTTAGATTCCTTTCTTTTTTCTAATTTGCATTCCAATCCAGTATTACCAGTTATATTCAATGTCTTATAGCATAATGTGCCAGTCATAGTTGCGTTTGAAAACACGTTTGCGATTTTTACGTTTGCGTCACCCTTTAATGCACCGTGCAAGAAAAGAGTGTTTGCGCTGATATTTCCAACAACATTTCCGCCGCGTCCAATAATAAGTGTTTCGGCGGTGATATTGCCTTTTACAGTTCCATGAATTTGAACCGTATGATCTGTTTCAATATTTCCATTTAAATTGCATCCTGCACCGATAACGGTTGGGGATTTTTTTTCGTCTGCGTTTGTAAATGCTAACATTTTTCCTTCCTTAGTCTTTTACAAAGTTAATTGGATTAAAGGGTGCGCCTTTGTAACGAATTTCATAGTGTAAATGTGGACCTGTTGATCGACCTGATGATCCGCCCAGTCCGATAACTGTGCCAGGGCGAATCCAATCACCACGTGAAACGTTTACCTTTGATAGATGTGCATATAATGTTGTAAAGCCCAGACCATGATCAATTTCTACGGTTGTTCCATACCCAGAACGTTCGCCAGCAGAAATTACGCGACCTGGGGCAACAGCGTATAATTCTGTTCCGATTTTGCCGGCGAAATCAATCCCCTTGTGTTGTTTGTTAACCTTGGTAAATGGATCTTTGCGGATGCCATACGGGGACGTTATTGTTTTCTTTGCAACCGGTGCACCAATTGGTAAAACCTTGGTCAGTCGGTCAAGACCATGCCATTTTTCAATATCTTTGGCAATTTTTTTATATTTTTCGTCCGCATTTTTTCCCAGATTTAATTGGACAAAAGGTGTTCCGATAATTTGATTCGAATATTTATTTGCTTGTTCAATTAACTTTGTCTCAGATAACCCCAGTTTCGCAATGCTGTTATTGATTTTTTTTAAATTCTTGTGCAATTCATCGGTTTTGTCGGCGGCCAATTTTGAAACAGCGTTTACGATAGCATTATCTGCATCCGATATTTCGTTTGCTGATTCAATAATTTGTTTGTTCTTTTGCTTCAGCAAGTCGTTTTCATTGCGAACCAATTCAAATTCTGTCGATATTTCTGCAATTTTTTCAAATTCAGGCGTATAGTTTTCATCGCCCATCATTTCTGAAATTCTGCTCTGTAAAAAGTCCAATTCGCCAATGATTTTTGATTTGTTATTCAATAATGATTCTTTGTCGGCATCAGATAATTTATCGGATTTTGATAATTTGTCATCCATAATGTTTAATTCGCGCGTTAAATCATTATACTTTTTCAAATAAACCTTCAGATCTGCCATATGACGATTGTGTTGATTGCGAATTTGTTCCAGTTGTTGTGTGCGCTTTTGTAATAATGGACGGTGATATACATAAACATACGTTGACCATGATGCCCAAATAAACATAGTTAAAATTACACAAAATTTAGTAAAACGCCAAAAACTGTTCTGTTGATATGAATATACCATACCATCAGATGTGTTCATTATTGTGCAATCACGTGGTGGGAAAATACGCACTATGCCACGCCAAATCATACGAAATGGTGCAGTTATCAATTCCCAAAGGGATGAAAAATACCGTGCAATAAATCCAATCATAATGCTTCCAGTGTAGACAATAATGCGTCAATAGTCAAGCCGTCGCGTAAAATTGATTCATTGTTCATTGATGTCCCGGCATATATTGTCGAACCGGTTTTTACGCCCTGCTTTGCACGAATTAATACACGTTCAGCAGTGTTTTTAGCACCAAAAAGTGGAAATATTTGTATTCCGCCAAAATGTTTGTCGTGTAATACGGACATAACGTTTGCAGCACATAAAGAATCAACAATAGCGCATATATATCCATTTGGT
>CAMOXB010000081.1 GCA_946628805.1 uncultured Pseudomonadota bacterium | reverse complement strand
TTATTTATTATTTCGTGCAATTCCATATATAACAAAACGAATACCTGCAAAATATCCTGCGATAATATGCGCATGGTTTGGATTGATTTTCTATTTATGTATATCGGGAATCAGTGTTGCAACATTACGCGCATTTTTGATGGCTACGTTGATATTCATTGCAACAATATTGGGACGCAGTGTATTATCATTACGCAATGCGACATTGGCATTTTTAATTATATTCATCATAAATCCTTATTCGGTGATGAACGCAGGATTCCAATTATCATTTGCCGCGATATTTGGTTTGCTTTGGTTCTTTGATGATGACACATATACAAAACGAACAAATATATCACGAATATTTCATTATATATCTTTATCATTTATAACCGCCTTAATTGCGACAATATTTACATTACCGTTTATTGTTGCACACTTTGGGTATGTTCCGATTTACGGTTTGGTTGGTAATATTATTCTTTTGCCAATATTTTCATTTGCAATTATGCCATTGATTATGATTGGTACAATATGTTCTATATTCGGCAATCATTTTATTTTGAATATAACAAATAATGTGTATGGTTTTGCATTATCAATTGCAACACAAATTTCACAATTACCATACGCGAATATAAAAGCACCCGATATATCAAACACAATATTAATAATTACAATTATTGGATTTTTGTTTTTAATATTAACCACAAAAACAGATACCAAGAATTTTATACTGAAAAATATAAATTATGTTTTATGTATAACCTGTATATCATGCGCAACATTAATTTATATTAATCAATCAAAGCCCTTATTCTATGCGACAGGTGATCATGAATTGGTCGCATTTAATGTAAATAATAAATTAGAATTTAATAAATCACGCGCATCAAAACATTATTTTGCATTTGATACATGGTATGAATTTAATAACCAAGAAAAACCAATTAAAAATAAACGCTATAAATGCGACCACGGTTTTTGTGTTTATAAGACAAAGAATTGGAATCTGGCATATATGCAAAATTTCACATCAATATTAAAGAATATGGAAAGCGTATGCCATAATTCAAACATAGATTATATCGTTACAACATTTGAAATTGATTCCAAAAATTGTTATGGAAAAATATTACAGAACGGATTGCTAATATATCCAAATGGAAAAGTTATCGAAATAATTAATCAGCGTCCGTGGCATAATCAGCCCGAACAAAATAAAGACCCGATGCAGGCGCATTAATTCCTGCGGCACTGCGGTTTTTTGCATCAAATATTTTATCAATATCTAAATCTTTGCCCATACCGATTTCAACCAAAGTTCCAACCATATTGCGAACCTGGTGATGCAAAAAAGAACGCGCTGAAAATTCAAAAATAATTTCATCACCATTTTGCGTTATTGTCGCCGAATCCAAAGTCTTTATTGGGGATTTTGCCTGGCACTGGGCGGCACGAAACGATGTAAAATCGTGTTTACCAATTAATTTTTGTGCCGCATATTTCATTTTTTCAACATCTAATCTCTGTGGCACCCACCAAACACGATTTTTTTGTAAAACAACCGGTGCACCACGATTTAAAACAATATATTTATAATGTCTTTGTGTGCACGAAAAACGCGCATGAAAATCATCACTAACTTTTTCACAAGATAACACCGATACAGGTTCATTTATTAAATAAAAATTCATTGCACGCATAATTGTTTCAGGTTCTTTTTCAGATTCTAAATCAAAATGCACAACCATTGAAATTGCATGCACCCCGGCATCTGTGCGCCCCGCAGAATATACGACAACATGTTCGCCACAAAATCTGAATATTGCATCTTGCAAAAGCGATTGTACAGACGCCCCGTCGGCATTTTCTTGCCACCCAATCAGATTTGTTCCATCATATTCAACATTAATTTTATAACGTGCCATTTTATCTACCGGTTCTAAATACGAATCCCGTCTTTTCCAACAAATATCTTTTTATCGGATTTACCTTATTATACCATTTCCATATTGGTTTACATTTATCACAATATCCATTTGCTTTTACTTCCGCTACTTCAGACATACTTTCTGCACACAGATGTTCGTGGGAAACGTGGTCATTATCTCCGATAAAGATACACCCATGACAATTTCCTTTTTCATTTGTCGTATCACGTTTCATATCATCGGTATAGTTATTATGATGTAATGATTTATATTTTGATTCTGTTGTATAATTAACATAACACATTGTTATTATTCCCCATATTTTATTTCTGCACCGCGCAGACCATTAATAAAACTTTTCCAATCCATTGGATTTTTTCCAGACGGTTGGATTCTTGTAATTCTCAACTCACTATTTTCAATTTTTGTTTCCAAAATTTTTACATCAAGCCCATTTATCTTGGTTCGTCCGCACCCCAGCGCACGAATTTGATTATGAATTTCAATTGGTGATTTTGACCAATCGATAATTTCATCATTGCCATCGAATTTACGTGTAAATGTTGGTTCACCAATTTGTGGTTGTGCAACATAATCATCTGGATTTGACATATATTTATCCAGCATTTTAATTGCGACATTTGATACCTTGTGTTCAACATCTGCATTAGTATCATTTTCACCAATTTCAATATTTTGACGCATATATATGTCGCCAGCATCCATTTCAGGTGTCATAGACATCAAACAAACATCCATATCTTTATCACCATTTAATATTGCCGTTCTGATTGGGGACGGACCACGATATTTTGGTAATGAACTTGGGTGAATATTTATACACGGCGCGGCGTTTAATACATTGTCACGCAAAATTACACCATAAGAAAAGACAACTATCATATCAGGCTTTTCACTAATCGAATCAAATTCTTTGATAGATGTGTGAACCGTCAGTCCGCGCGAATCTGTCCAAGTATGAACCGGCGATGGGGTCAGAATATGCTTGCGCCCCATTGGTTTTGGTGCACGTGTAAAAACACCGATAATATCGTGTTTATTTGCCAAATCGTCAAATACAGGAACAACAAAATCATTTGTTCCCATTAATATCAGTTTCATTATTTATGCCCCCGATTAACCTTGCGCATTAACATTTCACGTTTCACACCGGATAAATAATCAATAAATAATACGCCATCCAAATGGTCTGTTTCGTGTTGCACAATACGCGCCGGAACACCAGACATTTGTGCACTTAAATTTTCGCCACGTTCGTTTGTCCATTCAACGACAACCGATGCCGGGCGACGAACATTTGAATATACCGGCAAACCATCCGCACCAAGGACGGATAAACAGCCTTCCTCCATAACCGATGTATCGTCGCTTTTGCTGATGATTTTTGGGTTAATCATTTTGTATATTGTTTCGGTATCTGGATCCATCATAACCAAGAATCTTTGCGTAATACCGACCTGGGGCGCGGCCAATCCGACCCCACTTTGTTCACGCATCATATTAACCATTTCGTCCATGGTGTTTAACAATTCGGGCGTAATTGCGTCCACAGGCGCGCACTTTTCCCGCAAAACCAAATCACCACAAAGTTTCATTTGCAACATATACAAAACCTTTTTATAATCAATGTATATATAGATTCTAGCAAAGGAATTTCAAATGACAACTTATATTTTT
>CAMOXB010000080.1 GCA_946628805.1 uncultured Pseudomonadota bacterium | reverse complement strand
TTTGCACTGCCCCACATAGTGTATCTGTATCAACCAATGGGTATATATCACCACCACCACGTGTATATGGTTCATATCCAGTATAACAATTACCGTCATCTGACGAAACAAACGTTGTATTCACTACTGCTGCGTTATATCGCCCCGTTGGACATCCCCCCGATGTATATGCTGTACAATTACCATTTGCACGATAATATCCCGGTTCGCATAATCCAGAATCTTCGATTAACGGGTATATATCATCACCACCATGTGTATATGGTTCGTATCCGGCATAACAATTACCATCGTCAGACGGAATAAATGTGTTCACGTTTAATGCCTTGTTCACCGCATCAATCGCCGATGGGTATTCCGGGTTTGCGATATTAAAATCCCATTCGATTCCATGTGTCGCAACCGAATATCCGGTCTGGCATGATGCGCAAAAGACCGCACTGTGTATAAAAAACACAGAAACATAAACACAAAAAAACTTTTTAAAATAAGACAAAATTCCCCTTTTCTTTTTATTATAAAAACCGCTGTAAAATGGCGGTCGGGGAGTTCGAAAATCATAGTTATCAAATGATTCTGCGCTTTCCGATTTATAATCGTATTTTATAGCCACAGCCCCCCGATCGGAAAATCAGGGAAACGTACATACGATGCAAATACATCGATATGTATAAATAGCGATGCATTTTGCACCGGATAACTAAGGCTTTCGACAGCCCCTGAATCAACATCTCTGTTGATTCAAAAGCATTGTAAAATAAAAATGATTTTAATACAAACAAAAAAATACCCTGATTTAAAAAATTTGTTCCGGGATATTGTATTATGTTTATTACAAATTTTCGATACGATTGTATTCTTATACATGGGTTATACGTGCGCGAAATAAATTCCATATAATAGGGATATAATCCATCTAAAACTCTCTGTCATTGCGAAGGAGTCCGACCGAAATTGCGCGTCGCGCAATGCCCGGCGGGCGACTGTGGCAACCCAAGTAATATTAAAGTAGTCGGCGAAGCCGACACACTAGTATATCCTGGGTCCCCACGTCACAAAATTAACAACACCATTCTTCGTTGTTAATTTTGTTCCTCGGGATGACAATGGTGTGTAGGCGAGAAATCTGGATATATTAAAAATATCGTCTATCAAAATTATACCAATTTAAAAAAAAGCCCCGAACAAATCGGGACTTTTTTCGTTTTTTCACACAAATTATTTTTTGCGTGGGAATTTAACCGCCGCTTGTGCAGCCGCCAAACGTGCAATTGGCACGCGGAACGGTGAACAAGATACGGAATTAAATCCAACTTGGTGGAAGAATTGAATTGATTCAGGATCACCACCATGTTCGCCACATACGCCCAGGTGAATTTCTTCGCCTTTGGTGCCACGTGCTTTTGCAACAGCGTCTTTAATCAATAATCCAACACCTAATTGGTCAACCGATGCAAAAGGATCGGCAACATATACACCACGTGCGCGGTATTCATCCAAGATTTTACCCGTATCATCACGTGACATACCTAATGTTGTTTGTGTCAAATCGTTTGTTCCGAATTCAAAGAATTCACAAGATTCTGCGATTTCATTTGCCAATAACGCAGCGCGTGGCAATTCAATCATTGAACCAACCTTGTATTCAACACTGTCGCCGGTTTCTGCAAACAATGCAGATGCAGTTGCGTCGATAACAGATTTAACGATATCAACTTCTTTTTTCGAACCGACCAATGGAACTTCGATTTCTGGGAATACGCGAACGCCTGCTTTCTTGACTTCGATTGCCGCAGACAAGATTGCGCGTGTTTGCATTTCACAGATTTCAGGATATGTAATCGCCAAACGGCAACCACGATGTCCCAACATTGGGTTTTGTTCTTTCAATGCTTCACTGCGTGCTTTTACGAATTCAACCGATTTACCAATGTGTTTTGCCAATTCTGCCATATCTGATTCGGTATGCGGCAAGAATTCATGTAATGGTGGATCGATTAAACGAATCGTCACTGGCAGACCGTCCATAATTTTGAACAATTCAACAAAGTCAGCCTTTTGATATGGCAACAATTTATCCAATGCTGCACGACGACCGGCTTCATCATCAGCCAAAATCATTTCACGCATATCTTGGATACGTGATGGATCAAAGAACATATGTTCTGTACGTGCCAAACCGATACCTTCGGCACCAAAATCGCGCGCTTGTTTTGCATCTTTTGGTGTTTCAGCATTTGCTTTAACTGTCAAAACTTTGATTTCATCAACCCATTTCATCAATGTACCGAAATTACCAGTCAATTCAACAGATACCGTTGGAACAGCACCTTCGATAATTTGACCCTTGGCACCATCGATTGAAACCCAATCACCTTCGTGGATAACCGCGCCAGATGTTGTTTTCATTGTTTTTGTTTCATAATCAATTTTGATGTCTGGTGATCCAGATACGCATGGTGTTCCCATACCACGTGCAACAACCGCCGCATGTGATGTCATACCACCACGTGCAGTAATAACACCCTGGGCAGCGTTCATACCCGCAATATCTTCTGGGGATGTTTCAACGCGGATAAGCATAACTTTTTTGCCTTCTTTCTTCCATGCTTCGGCATCTTCGGCGTTAAACACAGCCTGACCAACTGCAGCACCTGGGGATGCAGGCAATCCAGTTGCGATAACTTTCTTTTCTGCCTTTGGATCCAACATTGGGTGCAACAAGTGATT
>CAMOXB010000079.1 GCA_946628805.1 uncultured Pseudomonadota bacterium | reverse complement strand
TATCTGATATTGAAATAACAAACGGCATTTTCAGCGCGAACATTACACCGATTGCAATATTGGACGATTCTGCATTTGAACAGACAATTGCCCTGCGCGATAAAGTCGCCAGTGCGATGCAATCTTTATCGGTACATCATAAGTTCAAAATGGAAAAATTAAACGCGATTATTCAAAACTATCCAATGCCGGCGTTTGTTGATTCTGTGATTCAAATGGCAGATATAGATACAGAAATCGCGGTCGAAATCCTTAAAATGAAAACATGGCGTGAAAAATTAATGGCTTTGTTAGAACAAGTTATGCTTTTAATCGAAACTGATAAAATCGAAGCAACCATTAATCGCCGTGTGCAATCGCAAATGGAAAATGGTCAAAGACAGGCTATTTTGCAAGAAAAAATGCGCGCTATACAAAAAGAGATGGGCGAAGACGACGAAGAAATCGACACAACGTCCATGCGTAAAAAGATTGAAAAGTCTGCTATGCCGGCGGAAGCCAAAGAAAAAGCAATGTCAGAATTCAAACGTATGCGTGCAATGTCCCCAATGTCCCAAGAAGGCGGACTGTTAAAGACTTATCTGGACGAATTGTTGGCGATGCCTTGGGATAAAACAGATAATGCACCAATCGATTTGAAAACTGCGCGCGAAATATTGGACAGTGAACATTCTGGTATGAACGATGTCAAAGAACGCATTTTGGAACATATTGCTGTTATGAAAAAGACCGGTAAAAACCGTGGCAGCATTTTATGTTTCGTTGGTGCACCAGGTGTTGGAAAAACATCACTTTGTAAATCAATCGCAAACGCATTATCACGAAAATATTGTCGTATATCATTAGGCGGAATTTCTGACGAAGCCCATTTCCGCGGACACCGTAAAACTTATATCGGCGCACAATGCGGACGCATTATGGACGCATTAAAACGCTGTAAATCTAATAATCCGGTTATCGTGTTGGATGAAATCGATAAAATGGGACGTGATTGGCGCGGCGACCCGGAATCTGCGTTGCTGGAAATATTAGACCCAGAACAAAATAAAACTTTCCGCGATCATTATTTGGAAGTTGACTTTGATTTATCAAACGTTTTGTTCATCGCAACATCTAATTCGTTAAATATGTCATCGGCATTAAAAGATCGTATGGAAATCATTGAAATTCCGGGATACAGCGAAGATGAAAAAATAAAAATTGCACGTGAACATTTGTTAAAACGTGCCGCCGAAGATACCGGATGGGATGTTAACAATATTGTGATTTCTGATGAAGCAATTGCACATATAATTCGCAACTTTACATCTGAACAAGGTGTTCGTGAATTACAACGTGAAATATCATCGTTGCTTCGTCGCAGTTTATTACAAAACGACGGTATTGATGTAAAAACAGAATTTACAATTGATAAAATCGACGAATTGTTATCTGTGCATCACAACGCAAATATGACAAATAAAATCGGATTCAGCGCACGCGCATAAGGGAATAAAAATGATATTGGTTATAAATACTTCGGGAAAAGGTATTGATTTGTTGTTGGATGAAAAACAAGCGCATTTTGATGCCGAAAAACAGGCTATCGCCCTGCCCGTCGCGGTTGATACATTTATGAAACAAAACAATGTCAAAATGTCAGATTTGACCGCAATTGGTGTTGTTGTTGGTCCGGGCTCTTTTACCGGAATCCGTATGGGAATTGCCTATGCCAAGGGTTTATCGATTGGATTAAATATCCCGGTTGTTGGTGTAAATCTTTTTGAATTGTATTTATACGAAAACCCAAATGCATTTGTTGCAATTGATTCAGGACGCGGTGATTTCTTTGTTGCATCTGCAATACACGAACCATGTACAATGACAATTGATGAAGTTGAAACCGAACAAATGAAATGTCCATCAACAGTTGGACACAAACCATACAATTTAATGTTCGCAAAAGACATTGTTGAAAACAAAATTAAAAATACCAAAATTGAACCAGTGATTACAATGTATTTGCGCCCAAGTTATGCTGAAAAATAATGTTCGAAGAATTGTCAAATCTTCATAAAAAATGTTTTCCAAATCGCCCATGGTCGGCAGATGATTTTCGTGATTTAAAACAATCTGGATGTGAAATTATTATGTCGCAAAATGGCTTTATTGTGTATCGAATTGTGGTCGACGAAGCCGAAATAATTACCATTGGTGTTAACCCCGAAAAACGCCGGCAAGGAATCGCATCTGCAATGATTGGAATAATTGAAAAAACAATTAAAAATCAAGGGGTTAAAAAAATATTTTTAGAAGTCGCTTCAAATAATATTCCGGGTCAAAAATTATACGAAAATTGCGGCTTTTCACCGGTTGGATTACGCCCAAAATACTATGATGGTATTGATGCAATTTTAATGTCAAAAGACATATAGTTTATTCGTTTATAAAATCCAAAATTCGTTTGTCAAAAATAACATCTTTTTGTGTTAATGGTTTAACAATATGCATATCATTTGCGGAACGAGTTCGTGATAACGCAACATATGTTTGACCGTGTGCAAACGCACCACGTGAAATATCAATTATAACCTTGGATAAAGTTTTGCCTTGGGATTTATGTATTGTCATCGCATAGCCCAGCATTAACGGAAATTGTTTATAAGAACCGATTTCGTTTTCAATAATCCGATCATTTTCATCACGATTATATTCTATCTTTTGCCATTTTTCAGGTTTAACAACAACCAAATCATGATTATCATCGTCCAGCATTTGGACGATTATTTCACGTGCATTAAGGACTTCGACACGTCCAATTGATCCATTATGCCATTTATCACCGTTTTTAACAAACATAACCAATGCGCCCTGCTTTAATTCCAGTTCCATTGGTGCCGGCACATCGTTTGGATTAAAATTCCCATCGATAACACCAGTATATTTTACAACCGGCGCATTAATTTGGTTTAGTTTATCGGCATTTATGCGTTCTGCAACATTACGAAAAGGCGTAATAATTACGGCATTTTCGCGAACTTGTGCATCGTCGATTTTACATTTGTTAAAAAATTCAATTGCCGTTGCATCGTTATCACGCAACCGCATTAAATTTTTCAACAAATCATCATCATTTTGACGATAAACAACATTAAAATCATATTTAATAAAGTCTGCGCGCTTATACACATTTGCATCAAAAAAATATGCGTTTGTGTGTTCGTATGATTCAAGATAATATTGTTGTGCATCGCGTGTTATAACCGGTGGCAATTGAAACATATCACCAATTGCAACAACCTGAATTCCACCAAACGGTTCGTTATTATGTCGCGCAGCGCGTGCCAATATATCAATTGCGTCCAACAAATCAGGCGCGACCATTGATATTTCATCAATAACAAGAACGTCTGTGGCATTTAAAATATTTCTGGGTTTAGCCTTTAATTTCAATAATTCCGG
>CAMOXB010000078.1 GCA_946628805.1 uncultured Pseudomonadota bacterium | reverse complement strand
GTTGTTCTTGGTTATGAATAAATCAAATACAAATCGTCGATATGATAAAACAAACGCATATATTTTATTTGCGATAAATATAATATTTAATGCGTTGTGGTCATTTGCGTTCTTTGGTGCCGGATTACCAGAAGTTGCGCTGATAATATTAACAGCATTGATAGTGACGGCTATATTTATGGCGCGTTCGTTTTTCCGTATCAGTCATGCAGCATTTTGGTTGGTGTTGCCATATATATTATGGTTAATGTTTGCATTTTATTTAAATGGAATGATAATTTATTTGAATTAAATTTTTAATTCTTTGAAATCGCTATCGCCCAAATTCAGAGTCTGTAATCCCAATTCTTGGATATAATCAGACGAAGAATTTGGGTGTTGTAATAAATATATATGGTGTTGAATTTGTTGTAATTCTTTCTGGGCAATTGCTAATTCGGCGCGTTCACGATTCAAATGCCACGCGTTTATAATAAAACTTTGCACATTACGTGTTCCGTAAAAAAGACGCACAAAGAAAAATATCGATAACAGCATTAATATAATGCCGATTTTTCCGCGTGAACTGGTTGTCCATGCGTTTTTTAAAAATACAAAGAAATTTTTGATTTTTTCCTTCATGTCGTCTATTATATCACAAATGTTTATGAATAATCAAATTTTTACTGCACCGCTTGCGGGAATAACCGACAAACCGTTTCGTCGTGTATTGCGTTCGTTTGCCCCAGATGTTTCAATGGTAACTGAAATGATATCGTGTCATTCATTGGTTGATGGGCATAAAAACTGTATTCGTAATTTTGATGATTATCGTGACGAAGGCAATGTTGGTGCGCAAATATTTGGTGCAGATCCATATTTGATGGGCGAAGCTGCCAAGATATTGCAAGATAACGGCGCAAAATGGATTGATATAAATATGGGATGCCCGGTACCAAAGGTTGCAACCCGTGCCGGGGCAGGTGCGTTTTTAATGCGCGATCATGCATTGGCAGGACGTATAATTGAAAGTTGTGTTAAATCGGTAAAAATACCAGTGTCAATAAAAACACGTCTTGGTTGGGATGATGCGCATAAAGACTGGCAAGATTTGGTACGGGTTGCCGCGCTTTCTGGGGCTTCGTTTGCGACAGTTCATGGACGGACACGCGCCCAAGGTTATGCGGGAAATGCCGAATTACCACCAAAGCCAAATTTACCAATTCCAATTATTGCGAATGGCGATTTGAAAAGCCTTGAAGATATTGAACGTGTCCAAAAAATGGGATATGACGGTGCAATGATTGGACGTGGGTTATTGGGTAAACCGTGGATTGTTGGCGAAATTTGCGGAACATGTAATGCGCCAGAAAACGTTGGTGTTGTTGCATTGCAACATTTGGAATTAATATTGGAATATTACGGTGAAAAATCTGGGGTTCCAATGTTTCGAAAACACGCCGCATGGTATTCGTCGGGTATGCCAAATTCTGCGCAATTTCGAATAAAGGTCAATCAGATTCTGGATGCGACAGAATTAAAAAAAATTATAAAAGAATTTTGGTGCATTAATTGACATCTGACAAATTCTATCATAACATATCGGTATCAAGGGGATTTACAATGAACGAACAACAAGAAATAATTGCACCAATGTTAGAAATGACAGCGGGCGAAATGTTAAAAAATGCGCGTACCACAGGTCGCAGAAAACGTGAAATTTCAACAATTGCAAAATTGCTTTGCATCCGCGAAGAATTTTTAACCGCATTGGAAGAGGGCAATTATCGCGTTATTCCCGAAGATGTTTATATCTTGGGCTTTGCGCGCAGTTATGCGGTTGAATTAGGTTTAGACCCAGATGAAGTTATTTTGAAACTGAAAAAAGAATTAGGAATTATCAAAGAAGAAAAATCTGATGATGATGACGAAGAAGTAGTGGTGATTGCACCAAAGCAAAAACAAAACACAAAAGTCAATCGTGAATTATTGTTAAAATGGCTGAAAACATCGATTAATTATGTGAAAAAACATTGGGTTTGGTTTGCATCTGGGACAGGCGCATTATTGTTTGTTATTGTATTATCTTTGCTTTTGTTTGGTGGAAAAACAACAAATGAAACTAATGATATTGCAAAAGTATCTGAAAACGTTGCAACAATTACAGTAAAAGAACCGGATTTCAGATACCCAATACACGAAAAATTTGAATCCAAGAACGCCAAAGAAGCACGTGTTGTATTACAGGCTGAAAAAGAATCATGGGTAAAAATCGAAGACGCCCGTGGCAACAGTGAATTTTCACGTGTTTTAATACCTGGGGACGTTTATTATATGCCAAATAAAGGTAATTTAAAGGCGACTTTTGGTAATGTTGGCGCGATTGATGTTTGGGTTGATGGTCAATTGATAAAAAAATTAGGACCTGCAAATACAAAGAAAACCGGGATTTCTATGTCACCTGACGCATTGAAATCGGTCGGATTTGCAGAATAATTTTATTGCCCATATATTGATTTTTTACAGTTTATAATTATATATTCACTATGACTGGAATGATAAAAATTCGCGGTGCACGCGAAAACAATCTTAAGAATATTGATTTAGATCTGCCAAAAAACAAATTGGTGGTCTTGACTGGCGTATCTGGGTCGGGCAAATCATCGTTGGCATTTAACACCATTTATGCCGAAGGTCAACGCAGATACGTTGAATCTTTGTCGTCATATGCGCGTCAATTCTTGGACATGCAGAAAAAGCCAGATGTTGATTTAATCGAAGGTTTGTCACCGGCAATTTCTATTGAACAAAAGACGACATCGCGCAATCCACGTTCGACCGTTGGGACCGTTACGGAAATTTATGATTATTTACGCTTGCTTTGGGCGCGTATTGGTATTCCGTATTCCCCGGTTACGGGTTTGCCAATTAAATCCCAGACGATTGCAGAAATGGTCGAATGGACACTGAAAATTCCGCATGGTGTAAAATTTTATATAATGGCGCCAATGGTTCGCGATCGCAAAGGCGAATACAAGAAAGAAATCGCGTTTTTAATCAAACAGGGCTATCAGCGCGCAATTGTTGATGGAACACTTTATGATTTATCGTCTGTGCCACCGTTGGATAAAAATAAAAAGCATAACATTATGGTTATTATTGACCGTGTCGCCATGCCGGATTCTGAATTAACTGGTGATGAACTGGATGAATTCAAATCGCGTCTTTATGCATCTTTTGAAGCGTCTTTACGTTTGGTTCCTGGGGCGGTAATTGTTCATCGTCTGGATACAAACGAAGATTCCCTTTATTCCCAAGAATACGCATGCCCAGTGTCTGGATTTACAGTCCCAAAAATCGAACCGCGATTGTTTTCGTTTAATGCGCCGATGGGTGCGTGCAGTGCCTGTGATGGTTTGGGTGTGCAATTAAATATATCACCGGATTTGGTTGTTCCGGATCCTTCAAAATCTATATTGGGTGGTGCAATTGCGCCATGGTCGCGTGGTGGTATGTTAAGCCAATATGAACACGTTATGGATGCTTTGCATAAAAAATACAAGATTCCATTATCAAAGCCATGGCATACTTTGTCTGATAAAGATAAAGAAATTATTTTATACGGCACAGGCGATGATCCAATAAAAATTAATTGGAACGGATATGTATATGAAAAACCGTATGAAGGTGTAATCCCAAATCTGGAACGTCGTTTGCGTGAATCAGACAGCGATGCAACACGTGCAGAATTATCAAAATATCAATCGGAAAAGCCTTGCCCGGTTTGCCATGGTAAACGATTAAATATCCAGGCATTATGTATCAAAATTAATGGCTGTGATATTATGGACGTATGCGATATGTCAATTGACGATTCGTTGCGCTGGTTCCAAGATTTGCCAAATCATTTAACCAAGAAAGAAAACGATATCGCATCAATGGTTTTGCGTGAAATTACATCACGTCTGTATTTCTTGCAAAACGTTGGTTTGGGGTATTTAACAATGTCGCGTATGGCAGGAACATTGTCGGGTGGTGAAGCCCAACGTATTCGTTTAGCATCTCAAATTGGCAGTGGTCTGTCCGGGGTTTTATATGTTCTGGACGAACCGTCAATTGGATTACATCAAAGCGATAACGATAAATTAATCGATACATTGAAAATGTTACGCGATAAAGATAATTCGGTCATCGTTGTTGAACACGACGAAGATATGATGCGTGCAGCGGATTATTTGGTTGATATTGGTCGTGGGGCAGGCATAAATGGTGGTAATGTTATTGCGCATGGAACCCCAGCCCAAGTTATTAAAAATCCAGATTCATTAACTGGGCAATATTTATCCGGTAAACGTAAAATCGAAGTGCCAAAGAAACGTCGTGCCGGTAATGGCAAAGTTATCAGAATCGAAGGCGCACGTGAAAACAACCTGAAAAATGTAACGGTTGATTTCCCGTTGGGCAAATTCATTGCATTAACTGGGGTTTCTGGGTCTGGAAAATCAACACTATTGTTGGATACGCTTTATCCGGCGATTATGCGCGCGCTTTATAATTCGAAAATGGAAACAGGGGCGCACGATATAATTCGCGGTATGGAAAATATAGACAAAGTGGTTGATATTGACCAATCACCAATTGGACGCAGTCCGCGCAGTAATCCGGCAACATATGTTGGTGTATTTAATAACATTCGTGATTTCTTTGCAAATTTACCCGAAGCAAAAACACGTGGATATGATGCTGGTCGATTCTCTTTCAATGTCAAAGGTGGTCGATGCGAAGCATGCCAGGGTGACGGTCAGATAAAAATCGAAATGAATTTCTTGGCGGATATTTATGTTGAATGTGATAAATGCCATGGCCAGCGTTATAATGACGAAACTTTGGCTGTTAAATACAAAGGTAAATCCATTGCCGATGTATTAAATATGACAGTCGAAGAAGCATACAGATTCTTTATTAATGTTCCACAAATTGCACGTAAATTGGAATTATTAAAACGCGTGGGATTGGACTATATTAAACTGGGGCAAAGTTCATTGGATTTATCAGGTGGTGAAGCCCAACGTATAAAATTATCCAAGGAATTGGCGGCACGCAGCACAGGGCAAACTATATATATCTTGGACGAACCAACCACAGGACTTCATTTCGAAGATATAAAATCGTTATTGTCGGTATTGCACGAATTTGTTGACCAGGGCAATACAGTTATCGTCATTGAACATAATTTAGAGGTTATAAAAACTGCCGATTGGATTATTGATTTGGGACCAAATGGTGGAAACGGTGGTGGACGTGTTGTTGCAACG
>CAMOXB010000077.1 GCA_946628805.1 uncultured Pseudomonadota bacterium | reverse complement strand
TAATATATTGCTTTATACCCCGCGAATAAAAGCGTTGATAAAGCGTGTTTATAACGAAAAAGTTACCAGTATTAAATTTGTTCGACAAATAAATTTAAACAGGTTTGTATGTGTTGCAAACGATAAATATTATGTAAAAGTTTTTCGTAATATTTCATTACAAAGATTGCAAGAACATAAATTCTTGGTCGATTTGGTGCGCTCACACGTCAGTGTTACTGTGCCAGATATGCACGTTGATAAACATATTCCAATGTATGTAAGCCAAAAAATCTCTGGCCGTGTGACAAATGATTTTGATTACAAAACAGTGTCTGAAAATGAAGAAAAGATAAAAGAACGCGTAAAACAAATTATAAACGAAATTCAATCTGTTGATATTGATTCTATACCAGATAAAGACCGTTTTTGGTTTGGTTTGCAACCGGAACGCCAACCGGAAAAGCCTGCAAAGCCGGGCGCAAAGCCAGTTTTGGCACATTTTGATTTAAACGAAACAAATTTGTTTTTTGATGATAATATGAACCTTATTGGAATAATTGATTGGGACACATTATCAATTGCCAAAAATCCAGAAACAGATATGAATGTATTTACATTCTTTTGGAACAGATTTATGAACAGTATAAAACCAAGATAAGTCGGTATTATAAATGGAAACACAATTTATTCATCTTCGTATACATTCACGCACATCTGTTGGGGCCAGTACATTACAGATAAAACAAATCCCAGAACTTTGTCGTGAAAATGGTATGTTTGCATGTGCGTTGACTGATACGAATATGATGTCGGGATGTGCAGAATTTTCTGATGTTATGCCATCAAATAAATTACAACCGATAATTGGTGTTGAAATATCGTTAAATCATCATAACGCTGACCCAAAAATATTACGTCAATCATCTTTGTCCAAGGTTGTTTTATTGGCTAAACATCATGCAGGCTATTTGAATCTTTGTGAATTAAGCCGTATTATGTACATGCGACAAGATAATCATCATTTGGGTCCATATATAACGATGGCGGAATTAAAAGCACACAAAGATGATTTGATTTGTCTTTCTGGGGCCCAGACTGGTGCTATTGGTATGGCGATTTTGAATGATCAAAATAATACGGCGTTTAATCTGGCACAACAGTTTTTGGATATATTTGGAAATAATTTTTACATTGAAATTCAAAGACACGGTTTGGAATCTGAAATAAAAACCGAACCTGTGTTTTTACAAATTGCACGTGATTTGAATATACCAATCGTTGCAACAAACGATGTATGTTTTGCGTACCCAAATGATTACGAAGCATTAGATGCCTTGGGTTGTGTATTAGGTCAAACAAAAGTTATCGATCCGGATCGTCCACGTAAATCGTCAGAACAATATTTTAAATCCAGCGCGGAAATGATTGAATTGTTTTCTGATTTACCAGAAGCAATTGAAAATACTGTTAATATCGCAAAACGTTGTGCATTTTTTGTAAATGTTCATGAAAAGCCATTATTGCCAAAATTCGGTGATGATTTCGATACAGAATGTCAAATGTTGCGCGATAATACGATGAATGGCTTAAAAAGACGATTAAAAGAACACAATATCACCGATACGGCACCCTATTTCGAACAGGCAGAATTTGAATTAAAAACAATTATTGGTATGGGATTCCCGGGGTATTTCCTTATCGTTGCAGATTATATTAATTGGTGCCGTAATAATGATATTTTGACCGGACCTGGTCGTGGATCTGGTGCGGGTTCGATTGTTGCATGGGCATTGGGTATTACACACGTTGACCCGTTAAAATATGGATTGCTGTTTGAAAGATTCTTGAATCCAGACCGTATTTCAATGCCGGATTTCGACGTTGACTTTGAACCGACCGGTATTGAACGTGTATTGGATTATGTGGGTGAAAAATATGGTCGTGATTCAGTTTGTCGAATTATAACGTTTGGCTCTTTACAGGCGCGCGGCGCAATCCGTGATATTGGGCGTGTTTATGGTATACCATATTCAAAATCAGACAGATTGTCTAAATTGATTCCACAAGACGCAAAAACATTACGCGCGGCGGTTGATTCATCACATGAAATTCGTGAAATTTTGGATAATGACCCAGATATGGCAAAGGTTGTGTCTGTTGCGGAAGATTTGGAAGGTTCAATACGAAACCTGGGACAACATGCATGTGGCGTTGTTATTGGCGACCGTCCAACAACACAAATTGCGCCGGTTTATCGTGATCCGGCGAACCAATTACCGTCGTGCCAATTTGACGGACATTATCTGGAAAGTGCAGGATTGATTAAATTTGACTTTTTGGGGTTGGAAACGTTGGTTGTGTTGAAATATGCGACAAAATTAATCCAGAAGACGCGTGGTATCAACATAGATCTTGACCAGATTCCAACCGATGATGCGGAAACGATGAAATTATGGCAATCTGGATTAACCGAAGGCATATTCCAATTCGATGCCCCGTTTGTGCAACAAACATTAAAGAAAATGCACCCAACCAGTTTCTTGGAAATATCGGCGTTAAATGCATTAAACCGTCCGGGACCTATTGCATTTATTCCACAATTTATTGCACGTATGCATGGCGAAGAAAAAATCGAATACGTTCATCCAAAAGCCGAAGCAATCTTGAAAGAAAGTTACGGTATTATTGTTTACCAGGAACAGGTTATGCTTTTGACACGTGCATTGGCGGGATTTACACGTGGTGAATCTGATACTGTGCGCAAGGCAATGGGTAAAAAGAAAGCTGATTTGTTGGCAAAAATGGAAATTAAATTCTTGGAAGGATGCAAAACCGAAGGCACATTGGATGAAGCCACAGCCAAAGATTTGTGGGAAAAATTCAAAGAATTTGCAAAATACGCCTTTAATAAATCGCACGCTATCGCCTATTCTATCGTTGCAAACCAATGTGCATATCTAAAGGCGCATTTCCCAGCGGAATTTTTGGCGGCATCTATGTCCAGTAACATGAACGATACAGATCAATTGGCAATATTTGTTGATGATGCAAAATCTAATTTCAATATCCCAATTGTTGCGCCAGATATAAATGAAAGTGAATCAACCTTTACGGTTCATAATGGTAAAATTATTTACGCCTTGGCGGCAATTAAAGGTGTTGGTACTGGCGTAACCGATCAAATTGTTGCGGAACGCGAAGCAAATGGTAAATTCAAAAATCTTACCGATTTTATAAAACGCTGTTCGCCTTTCATAAATAAACGTATTTTGGAAGCCTTTGCCAAGGTTGGTGTTCTGGATTCACTGGAAAAGAATCGTGCATTAATATTCATGAATGCGGATGCAATATTGGCATATGCGTCTAAATCACGCGAAAATGCAAATTCGTTATCGTTATTTGCAAACACAACCCAAGACGATGTCAGCGAAGATAGATTGTTAAAGGATTTACCAAAGACAAAACCTTGGACGTTTGGACAAAGATTGGAAAATGAATTGTCCGCGTTGGGATTTTATATCTCTGCACATCCACTTGATCAATATAAGCATTTGATTTCACGTGCGAAATTGACAACTAGCCAGACTTTGATGTCATTGGGCGACCGTAAAAATGTGCAAATTGCCGTAAATGTTAATTCGTTTTCGCGTCGAAAAACCAAGACTGGCAAAGATATGTTAACCATAAACGCATCGGACAGTTATGGCAATGTCGAAGGTGTTGCTTTTGGTGATGCGTCGATAGATTTGGCACAAACATTAAATTCTGAAACAGAAGTTATTATTTCTGGAAAAACATCAATTCGTGATGATAGGATATCGATATTTGTTGATTCAATAATGCCGTTAAATCAATGGGTTGCAAAAATAGCAAAAACTTTAACAATAGATATCCATGAAAAATCGGTTTTGACAGATGTTAAAAAGGCTTTGTCTGCGTTGCCTGCTGGATATACGCGAATTGTATTGAATTTGTATTCTGGCGATAAAATGGCAACATTGGCATTAAAAAATACTGTCGAATTGGGTGCAACAACAGCGAAAGATTTGGTCGCTTTGGGAACAAAGGTAAATATAGAATAATGAAACATATACCGGTTCTTTTAGATGATGTTTTAGAAACTTTGGGCGATATAAATGGTCGCACCATTGTTGATTGCACGTTTGGTGCCGGCGGGTATTCGCGTGCGTTTTTGGAACGCGGTGCAAATGTTATCGCATTTGATCGTGATACAAATGTATGTGCAGATGCGGACGCATTATCGCGTGAATATGGTGAAAGATTTCGGTTTATAAATGTGCCCTTTTCTGAAATTAACCAATTAAAAATTGGTGATTTT
>CAMOXB010000076.1 GCA_946628805.1 uncultured Pseudomonadota bacterium | reverse complement strand
TAATAATGGAAATATAATATGAAACAAACACCAATTATTTCAATGAAGAAAATCTGTAAAAGTTTCCCGCTGGAAATCGGGGGCGAACAACAGGTTTTGTTTGATATTGGTTTTGAAATCAAGGCTGGCGAATTTGTCGCAATTATGGGGCCGTCTGGTTCTGGGAAATCCACGTGTATGAATATTGTTGGCGCATTGGATTCTGCATCATCTGGCGTCTATGAATTATATGGCAAAGATATCACAACACTTTCGCCAGATGAATTGGCAAAGATTCGAAATGAATATATTGGATTCGTATTCCAGAATTTTAATTTATTACCCAAACGTTCAATTTTAGACAATGTAATGTTGCCATTAATGTATCGTGGTTTGCCAATTAGTGAACGAATTCATCGTGCGCGTTCAATGTTGAAATTGGTTGGATTGGAAAATTTTGAAACATATTTGCCAACACAACTGTCAGGTGGTATGAAACAGCGTGTTGCAATTGCACGTGCATTGGCGGGCGATCCAAAATTAATCTTGGCAGACGAACCAACCGGTGCATTGGATTCAAAAATGGGAAATGAAATATTAAAGTTCTTTAAGAAATTAAACAAAGAATTGGGTATCACAATCGTAATGATTACACACGAATTTGAAATTGCACAATATGCAAATCGCGTAATTCATATTTATGACGGTCGTATAACATATGATGGCCCAATTCCGCGCAGTGAATCTGTGTTATTAAAATCAGAAAAAAGGGCACATAAAAAATGACATTTTACGATATTGCACATGAATCGTGGCTTTCAATTTCTGGTAATAAAATGCGTTCATTTTTGACCGTGTTAGGCATCGTTATTGGTATTATGGCGGTTGTGGTTATGGTTGCGGTTGGTGAAACGGTTCAACAATCGATTACAGATCAATTTTCATCGCTTGGCACAAATACAATTATGATTCGCGCGGGTGCTGCGCAATCTGGGGGTGTGCGTTCTGGCAATCGTATGACATTAACAATGGATGATGTGCAATATATTGCACAATTACCAGATGTTGCGGCGGCCAGCCCTGTTGAAAACGGTGCTGCCCAGGTTGTATATGGAAACAAGAATTGGTCAACGTCTATGGTTGGCGTTTATCCAGGATATGCAACCGTTCAAAATATTGAAATGGAATATGGTTCTTTTATTGATATGTCGTCGGTTCGTAATGCATCAACATACGTTGTTATCGGCCCAGATACCGCCGAAGAATTAGGAATGCCAAAAAATCCGGTTGGTGAAATAATTCGTGTTCGTAATATTCCTTTGACGGTTATCGGTGTTACAAAAGCCAAAGGTGATTCCGCGATGGGCTCCCAGGATGATATGTTAATTGTTCCTATTACTACGTTGAAAAAACGTATAACCGGTTCGCGTTTCCCAAATGCGGTTCAAATGATTGCGCTTAAACTATATCAGGATGCAGATAACAATATAGCCACAGACCAAATGACATCGCTTTTGCGCCAACGGCATAAATTAAAGGATTCTGATGCAGATGATTTTCAAATAACCGATATGAAACAGGTTATGGAAACAATGTCAACAGTGACGGGTTATCTGACATTGCTTTTGATTGCGATTGCGGCAGTATCATTGTTGGTTGGTTCAATTGGCATTATGAATATGATGTTGGTATCGGTTGCCGAACGTACGCGCGAAATTGGTATTCGCAAGGCAATTGGCGCACAAGAATCAACGATAGTTACACAATTTTTATCTGAATCGATTTTGATATCGTTTATTGGTTCAATGTTTGGGTTGATTATTGGTGTTGGGTTATCCCAGGGGGTAGGGCGATTGATATTGCACTATAATGTCCCATTTTCGGTTTGGCCGGTAATTGTTTCAATATCTGTCGCGGTTGTTGTTGGTTTGGTTTCTGGTGTAATGCCTGCGATAAAGGCGGCAAAATTAAACCCAATCGACAGTTTGCGATATGAATAATTAATTATTCCCAGAAACCTTTTTAATAACGTCAATTGTTTGATTTGACCAAACAAGTGATGCAAATACCGGGCATCGTGTGCATGGACATGATTTTATAATTTTTCCGGTTTTTAGCATTTTTATCATATTTTTAAATTCACGTGCGTTTAATGCGGCATCCATACCCAAATCAAAAGCATTTATTTTGTGGTCTTTGTCTGGATTTTGCCAACACCCCAACATATCACCATTATAATTCATCATTGGTTCAGCAATTAAATTCAAACATGGTATATTTTTAATATCATCTGCCAAATTATAAAACGCATATGATGTTTCCGATATTTCTTCCTGGGGGGTATGTTTTTCGTGGATAATAATATTTATGTTTGGTAATTCAGAATTAAATTCTTGTTTATATTCATTTAATAATTTTACGTTATGTTTGTCTTCGTGAATATTTATAAATAAAACATTTCTGTATTCAACCAACGCGCGCAGATTTTGTGTTGATGTTTCGCCAACTTCGCCAAAGATAAGATATATATTATTAACCGCGCAAAATTTAACCATTTCTGGAAATTCAGGCATATCAAATATCGCGCGCCCAATAAAGGCAACACGTCGAACAAACGGTGATTTTTCAATAAATTTTTGGAAACGCGCAAAATCAACCGGCTTTTCAGTGGTTGTAATTGCGACATTATGAATATTTTCAACATTTATGAACATATTATCGTTCTCTTGATTTTTTTATAACATCAACAATATCTTTTTTTTCTAATGTTTTAGTATAAACCAGTTTTGTGCAAAGAAAATATTGTTTTTGTGATAATATTTTTGTTCCTTGTAAAATTTCACCCGTTTCAGTGCGCAATATATAGTCGATAATTTTGTGTATAAATTGTTTTATAAACACTTTATTCCTTTGAAATTTTGATGGGATATAGGATCTATAAAAACTGCAATATCTTAGTTTGCCTTTATACATCCATGGTTTTACTGCGGATAAAAAATGTATAATAAACGGTTTTTTATCCAGTTGTTCTGGATAAGCCGGCACGACCATTTTATTATATAAATTATTTAACCGCATAATCTTATTGTTGCAAACAACGTTAATTGCATCTTGATCTGGATAAAGTGGCTTTCTGGGGTTATCTTGTAACCATTTCATACATTTATAAGAAAAATCATAGTCGCGACATTTTTTTATATCAAATAAAATTACGCCAGAATTAAAATAATTAGATGTTTTTAGCCGGAACATTTGGTGTTTCCATGAAAATCTGTCAACAACCATAGCGAGACAACAAGAATCTTCAAATTTTGTATTATATAAATCATGTAAATCTTGTAATATTAACGTATCGCCATCAATATATAAAACACGTTCAATATCATTGAATATTTCGGGTATCATAATGCGATAAAATATTGCACGCGTCCAATATTGCATATTCAATTCATATACATCAAAGTTATAGTTTGATACGTCAACAAAATCGATGAAAAGTTGGGTTCCTTTATATTTGTTTTGCAATTTTCTTTGATATCTTTTTGATAGTCCTGTACACAATACATGCATAATACATGGGTGCGACAGGCTGTTTTTATAAATTGAATTCAGCAGTGTCATCAATGGTAATTTATAATTTTTATCTGCTGCAGTGCATAAATGTATCGTATTCATTATTTCCCCACAAAATGTTTTCGTATTATTTTTGCGTAATCGCTTTTTTCACGGTCGCCCATTGTGCGTCCCATATTGTTATTGTGTATTCGTCGCATACATAAAATATCGTCTATTTCTTTTATTTTTAACTTATT
>CAMOXB010000075.1 GCA_946628805.1 uncultured Pseudomonadota bacterium | reverse complement strand
TTACAGGTGGTTTGCAATCGCGCGAAATGAAGGCCCAGGTGCTGGATTCTATGGATATTGAACGTGAACGCGGAATTACGATTAAGGCACAAACTGTGCGGTTGAGATATCGTGCGCGTGATGGTCATGAATACCAATTGAATTTAATGGATACACCAGGTCATGTGGACTTTTCTTACGAGGTTTCGCGTTCGCTGGCTGCATGCGAAGGTGCAATTATTTTGGTCGATGCAACCCAAGGTGTTCAGGCGCAAACATTGGCGAATGCTTATTTGGCGCTGGATAATGATTTGGAAATGCTGCCGGTGTTGAATAAAATTGATTTGCCGTCATCCGATGTGGCGGGTACACGCGAACAAATTTCAGATGCAATTGGTCTGGATGCATCTAATGCAATTTGTGTGTCGGGAAAAACAGGTGCCGGTGTGCCAGAATTATTGGAAGAAATTGTAACAAAATTACCTGCGCCACATGGTGATGAATCTGCGCCAACACGCGCGTTGTTGGTGGATTCTTGGTATGATTCGTATTTGGGTGTGGTGGTTTTGGTTCGTGTCGTTGATGGCAGTCTGCGCCGCGGTCAAAAAATTAAATTTGTCGCAACTGGGGCAGAATATACTGTTGAAAAAATCGGTTACTTTACGCCGAAAATGGTTGATGTCACAGAATTAAATACTGGCGAAATTGGGTTTATTATCACAGGTATGAAAACAATTCATGATTGCAAAGTCGGTGATACTATCGTTGATGCAAAATTTGGTGGTGTGGCATTACCTGGATTCAAACCGTCTGTGCCGGTTGTGTTTTCATCGTTCTTTCCAATGGCGGCGGATGATTATCCTGATTTGCGCGATGGTGCAGAAAAATTGGCGTTAAACGATGCATCGTTTGTGTTTACGGTGGAAAAATCATCGGCATTGGGTTTTGGTTTGCGCTGCGGATTTTTGGGACTGTTGCATATGGAAATTATTAGTGAACGTCTGGCACGTGAATTTAATTTGTCGCTGATAAATACTGTGCCAAGCGTGCTTTATAAATTGCATCTGCGCGATGGCAGTGTTATGGATTTGGAAAATCCTGCTGATATGCCAGATCCAACACGTATAGATTTTATCGAAGAACCATGGGTGTTGGCGACAATTATGATGCCAGATAAATATCTGGGGGGCATTATGGAATTATGTGCGTCACGGCGCGGGGTTCAAGATAATATTTCTTATGTTGGTAATCGTGCGGTGTTGACTTATCGGTTGCCATTAGCCGAGATTGTGTTTGATTTTTATGACAGGGTAAAATCTATTTCATCAGGTTATGCATCGTTTGATTATTCTGTTTGCGGATATCAACAGTCTGATTTGGTAAAGGTGTCTATTCTGGTCAACGATGAAAATGTAGAACCTTTATCATTTATGTGTCATCGGTCAAATGCCGAATCGCGTGGCCGCCAGATTGTCGAAAAGTTAAAAGATTTAATTCCTCGTCATCAGTTCAAAATTCCATTGCAGGCGGCTATTGGTGGAAAAATTATTGCGCGTGAAACGATTGCTGCATATCGCAAGGATGTTACTGCAAAGTGCTATGGTGGTGATATCACGCGTAAAAGAAAATTGTTGGAGAAGCAAAAAGAGGGTAAAAAACGTCTGCGTACTTTCGGAAATGTCGAAATTCCACAGTCGGCGTTCATTAATGCATTAAAGGTGGGTAAGTAAATATGTCTACATTTGTTCAAAATTATAAGAATTGGAAACAGGCACGTAAAATCGTTAAGCAAGAAAAAGAGTGTTTGGATGTTATTCGTGAATCCATAACAGCGAATTGTGATGCGGACTTGTTTTCTGATAATCTGGCAAAGATGCGTATGTTTATCCAAGAAGTGCGTGACAGTGGAAATAATCCTGATGTGATTAGCAATGGCGCAAAAAAATATCGTGCTGTGTCATGTTTTTACAAATGGGTTTATGATATTGGTCGGGTTTATAATGGAACCAGTTATGTGTCAGATTATGTCGATGTTTTGGGGGCTGTGCCTTGTATAAATGTGGATAAAGACGGTTGTTCATATGACGAGGCGCGTTGCGAGGGTTGTCCGCATTTTTCTGGTTTGATTGAATATCAGGCTCAAAAAGCGCAGGTCCAAAAGGCTATCGAAAATTGTAAGGCGGCAAAACAAGAACTGTTTTTGTGTTTTTATGAACAATCTGAAAAGTAAAAAGGTAATGTGATGTTTAAGGATAAAATTCGTGAGTATAAAGTGGCTAAAACAAATGCGTGTCAGGCGCGTTCTGAATTTAAAAAGTTAGAAAAAAATTTTAGTTGTTATGATACATGGGGGATGCTTTGCGCTGGTAATCCTTGTGAAAACAATGGTGCTGAAATTCCTAAATGCAGGCAGTATGATATTACAGTTCGTTGCCAATGCACAGAATGTAAAAACCATGATTGGAATACACAACATTATAATGCGTATATAAAATTATGTAACGCTAAAATGGATAAATTTTTGGCATTTGTAAATTTATTCAAAAGAACTAAATAAGGATAGAGCCATGGCCCATCAATTTTTCTTTAATTCTTATATCTTGGATAATTTGCCAACACCAGCGACAGGATTTGATGTTGTACAAGATATTTCTGAACCGCGGTTGCGTATGTATATAACCAGTCGTGGTGCAAAAACATTCTTTGTGCGTAAGCGTGTTCGTGGTCGCGATAAAAGAATTATTATCGGCAGTTACCCTGATATGGATATCGAAGTTGCACGTGGTATGGTTGCGACTGTATTGGATGATGCATCCAAGAAAATTCCTGTACGCCGTAAAAAACTGTCTTTCAAAGAATTTTGGGACATTTATTTAAAAAATCAGGTGCGCAGAAGTGAAGATTCCGAAGTTAAATTGGTGCGTGCTGTAAATATGCATTTGGGCGAATTATTTGATAAAAATATTTCTGATATTTCCAAAGCAGATGTCGAAAGTGTAATCGGAAAAATAAAGGGCAGGGCTATTGCTGCTCGTATGCAAGAGGTTTTAGCCAGTTTGTTTAAATACGCAATAGATCAAGGATATGCAAAAAATAATCCTGTTTTGGGATTGCCAAAAATTGTGCAACAACGTAGGCTTAGCCCATTAAACGAAGAAAAGGTTTTGCGTTTATTGGATGTTATCAAAAGTCAAGAAACCGAAGTTATGAAAAATGCATTCTTGATGATGATTTATTCGTTTTTGCCAAAGAATAAAGTTTTATCTATGCGCTGGGATGAATTAGATTTTAATCATTATTTATGGCGCGAATGGCCGTTGCCAGATGTGGCGGTTGTGTTGTTGGAAAATATGCCCCAAGATGGCGATTGGGTTTTTGTAGGTCGCTGCAAGAATCATTTGATGGATCCACGTACAGCTTGGCATAATGTTGCAACTGCGGCAGGTATGCCAAATTTGCGTATGGATGATGTGTATAAATTTTTTATGCGACAATTGGTTTGGGCATCTGACCGTGAAGATTTGCGTACGAATATGAATAATTTATTGGAAAAATTCGGTATATATTAAAAAAATTGTTTGTCAAGGTTTTGTTATAATTTGTTATAATGTCTTGACAGTCGAACCTTAAAATGATACATTTATGGCTAATTAGTGCCCTATGGGGTTTGAAGGGCAACAGAGTTAACAAAACTTAAAGGATTAAAAATGTCA
>CAMOXB010000074.1 GCA_946628805.1 uncultured Pseudomonadota bacterium | reverse complement strand
ATGGCACATGTCGTGCAACCGAATGTGAAGAAGGTTATACATTATCCAGTGGCATGTGTGTCGCGAATCAAGAATAAAAATAACCGCCCGTTGGGCGGTATTTTTTTGGTTCATATTGGTTCCCCGCCTGGGGCGGGGTGGCGCGAAGCGACGGGGAGGGTTGAAAAAAAACAGGTGGTTCCAGTCGTTCGCTGAAATGAAAATACCAGATGACCCCCCTCTTGCTACGCAAACTCCCCCACGGGGGGAGAACCCGTTTTCTGGAATCGTTGCACATTAGAACACCAATGTCATTCCGAGGAAGCCCAAATGACTGACGCCCGCAATGATATAGAACTTTTTTTGTTTTCAAGAATTTGTCTTTAAAAAGATTTTTATTCATAAAACCATTAGTTGCCGCTTTACACCAATCTTTTTTTGTGATAAACTTGTCAGTAAGAGAGATGAAAAACTTATCGCGCTTTTTAACCGCAATATTATGTTTTGCGCCGTTTTGTGTAAATGCGGCGGGGCCTGTCGCAACAACAGCCGGGTCTAATTTAACAGCTTTTAATCCGTCAACGGCATACAATAATCAATGGGCAACCATGTCTAATGGACGTTATGATGGTAATAATACGTCCGCCAAGGCAGATTTTGGGAATTGTAATGCGGTGGTTTTGCGTTGCGCACAACCAAAGTGTGGAAATGGTGGATGCACGGACGCATCTGTCGCATCGGCGATTGTTACGGGATGTGTTCAATCAAATGAAAATTGCAAGCAATATGGTAATGATTTGGTGCAATATATGACTGCGCAATTGGTTGCATCGTCAACTGCAAAGGTAAACGAACAAAATGCAGCAGCGCAACAGGCGGCAGCGGCTGCGGCGGCACAACAATCGCAACAGCAAATGGCGGCAATGCAACAGCAAGTGCAACAAATGCAATTACAAATGCAGCAACAGCAAGCCGAATCACAACAACAAATCCAGGCGGCATTGGCGCAACAGGCTGCACAAAGCGCGGCTGCGATTGAAAGTATGAAATCGGCGGCAACATCGGCAGCAATGGAAAATGAAGCTGGCATATCTGCATATCAACAAGATGCGATAAATCGTGGTATATCGGCAGATATTCTGGAACGCCAGAAAATTACAGGCCAGGTTATGACCGAACTGGAAAACGCCGAAGTCCAATTAAAAGAATTAAAAACCGTGATGAATACGGCGTTTGAATATGCCGGATGTGATCCACGTGGTAATAATTGTACCGGTCCAAAACGTGTAAAAAAATGGCGTGAATTGGCGTTGGAATTTTTGAATCCGTATGATGAAACAATTGATAACGTTTATGATGCGCTGGAATTGGCGCAATTTGTTGGTGTTGATTTATCAGATATCTATATGATGTTAAATAATTCATGTAATCGTTGGGGACAATATATGTGCCCAAGAATGCCAGGTGGTCAAATAAGATATCCTGATTCAAGTGGTGGTTCCAAGGCCGTCCCAGAAGTTTGTACAGGTGGTCTTAATAATGATTGTATAAAAAAATGTAATGTTGAACACTGGTGTGACGTAGATGGAGAGGCTGATGCAGCAAAATGCAATAATTGTGTTCAGAATTGCTTAAACAATCCGACAAACAATTGTCAGCCATGTACGCTGTTAAAAGTATTAAGCAGTGGCGAAGATGTTTATGAAGGCTGGGTGAACGCTGAATATTCCACCGATAATGGAAATACGACAATTGTTGCGTGTGCGTCGGGTGCGCTGGATTCGTCGGCATTATTTGCGCGCCGAACAAAAAATAAAAATGGTGCAGGCCTTGTTGATATCGATAAACTTGATGTCTGGTTAAATCAAAAAGAACCAAATAAAACAAAATCTATGACCAAAGAAAAGATGATGAGATATTGCAATGTTGACAGCAATATTGATGTTTTGCAAAAGGCAGTATCAAGTAAAAATGTTGCCAAAGGGTCTGGAAATAGTTATGCATTTTGTGTTGATTTGACTGGTGATAAAGATCCAAATCTTAAATCGGAAGATTCAGATTGTGGTTATATATCGCCAATTTATGCAATATGTGATACGCACCAATTTAATGCAGGTTTTGAAACACTTACGCAAAAATTAGAAACAGACGACGAAAAGAAAAAGCGTTGCGATAAAATATGCGAAGGCAATGATTTGTGTAAAGATAAAAAAGATGAAGAGAAAAAAGCATTAATAAAAAAATGCAAATCGGAGCCTAACAAATCTAATCGTGTTGATTCAGGACAGGTTGAAACAATCAAAGAAATTATTGGTTTGAAAACAACAGTAATTTCGCAACAGATGTACAAGCAATACGAATATTTGTCTGCAACATTACGCCGTTTAAAGACACAACTGGAAAAGGCGACTTTGACTGCGAAATTGCAAGCAGCCGGCGCAAAAGATGATGAATCTTCATCGTCTGGATTATTGGGTGGCGGTTCATCAAAAACATCACAGTATACAAATTGTTCTGGTAAAGATAGAGAAGGAACATTGTATTGTTTACGTTCAAATTACACTGCTTTGTCTGATAGAATAAATAATAAAAAGTGTACAAAAACTGAAAAAGATCAGTTAAGTAAAGATATTGGGATAATTAACACGTTAACAACAAAAGAGTTTAAATACGATAAAGATAAAGATTGTGCGACTAATTTAGGAACGTATAATGCTGGTATAATAGGCTTGCAAGATGAAATAGAAGAGAGACAATTCAAATTGCGTGGCTGGGGTAACAATTAAATCCAAAAAATCGATTCCGCCGCCCGTTTGGGCGGTGTTTTTTTTCTGGGGTCATACTGTTCCCCGCCTGGGGCGGGGTGGCGAAGATGAGAGGAAGAAAGGTTCACCCCCAGAATGGGGGAGTGCCGTCTCGCTGTAGCGAAGCGAAAGCGGACGGGAGGGGGTTAATCCCATCCGTTCTTATAGACGGATAATCCAGAATACCCCCGCCACCACTTCGTGGTCCCCCTCCCCATGGGGGCGGAATTTATTATCTGGAATCATAGCTAGTCAACCAACCAATGTCATTCCGAGTAAGCCCGAAGGGCTGACGTGGGAATCCATAAAAATAAAATTCGTTTTATAATCAAAATTGTATATGGATTGCCACGCTGACGCTCGCAATGACACCGTAATTTGTATTTATTGCAAAATGCATAAAATTTTCGACAAAATATTTGACTTTTGGTGTTTTGTATGTATAATTTGCATAAAATATTCGACAAAACGATATTTTAAGTTAACAAATAAAACAAAAGAGAAAGTATAATGGCAAACATTGCAATCTTTCAAACCGGTGGCAAACAATATCGTGTAAGCGAAGGCGATATCGTTAAAGTTGAAAAATTAGACGCCACAGGTTCTGTCACTTTCGATCAAGTTTTGATGGTTGGTGATAAAGTTGGAACACCTTTTGTTGCGGGCGCATCTGTCGTTGCAGATGTTATCGAACAAAAACGTGATGATAAAATCTTGGTGTTCAAAAAGAAACGTCGTCAAAACTATCGCAGAACTGCCGGTCATCGTCAGTTTATCACAGTTTTGAAAATTAAATCAATCAAGGCCTAAGGACAGACCCACAAACCTAAGGAGTTAAATTATGGCACATAAGAAAGCGGGTTCCGCATCAACAAACGGACGCGATTCAGCCGGACGCAGATTGGGTGTGAAGAAAAGTGGTGGATCTCACGTTATCCCAGGAAACATCATCATTCGTCAACGTGGAACATCTGTTCATCCTGGATTGAATGTTGGTATGGGTAAAGACCACACTTTGTTCGCAAAAATCGCAGGTATTGTCACATTTAAACGTGGCAACGGCGACAGAAAGACTGTTTCAGTCGTTCCAGAAAGCGAATCCAAATAATAAAAAATATTTTGTTATTTTTACCGCCCAATCGGGCGGTTTTTTGTTAAATCTGCTTTTTTTATATGATTTTTTATGTTATAATTACACACAAGGAAATGAGAAAGATTTCGTTATATCTTTTCGCCGGATTATTTTGCACCGCAAATGCTTTTGCGGTAGATACCACTATATCCCGGACAATTCCAACAAAAAATAATACAAATACAACCGATCAACGTGTGGAATCGGTGGCGAAAAATCGTTCGGCGCGCGTTGATAGTCATGCAGGCACAATTTCACGCAGTGTTTCACGCAATATGCCGGTATCAAATTCTGATATTCAAAAAACAAATGTTGTTTCACGTTCGGTGACAAATCGTGGTAAAAGCACAACCGCACGTGCAACATTAAGTGATGCGGTGAATACTGTCGGACGCAGTGCACGCACAGAAGCGTCCAGCATTAACAGTAATCCTGCTGTTCGTCGTGCAGGCATCACATTGCGTGCATCAACAGCGGTAGTTGGTGGCCGTGCGATAATTGGCGACACGGGTATTCAAACAGGTTCGAATATTGATGAACAAGTTCGTGGTATTAAATCGCGTGCTTCGATTTTTGGTAATAAACAACAAAAAACTGTAACGGCAGAATCTTTGGCGACTGCAAAAGATATTTTGGAAAAAACGTCAGATTTGAACAATACGTGCCAGGCACAATATAACGAATGTATGGATCAATTCTGTGCGGTTGTTGATACAAATCAAAAAAGATGTTCGTGTTCGGCAAACCTGGATCGTTATGCCAAGGCACAAAAGGCGGTTGAAGACGCAAATGTTGAATTAAATGATGTTGCACAGCGTATTCGTTATGTTGGATTGTCTGCAGACGAAATTCGCGCGATTATGTCTGCAACCGAAGCGGAACTGGAAATGGGTAAAACCAAAGATAATACCCAAACACGTTCAATGTTAGATGATATTGCCGATATGATTAAAGATCCAACGTCGTCAACAACATTGACTTCATCGAATACAATGGATTCTTTGTTAGATATGGATTTGGATTTTTCATCGGATTCATCAGATATGTTTTCACTGGATATGTTTAATTCCAATAATGATATATCGTCAAAACGTGGCAAGGCTCTTTATAACGAAGCAAAAAAACGTTGCAAAGCGGTTATCAGTCGCTGTAAAGATGCTGGTGGAACAGAAGATCAAATTTCGGGTAATTATGATTTGGCGATTGATAAAGACTGTATCGCATATGAACAAGGTTTAAATAAATTAAATGAAACATTAAAAAATAACGTGCGCAGTGCGAATTTAATGCTGCAAAAGGCGCGCTTGGCGGTGTTACAAAATAAAAACCAGTATGATATCAAAGGCTGTGTTGGTGCGCTGGAAACATGTATGTTAGACGATATGGTATGTGGTGAAAACTATGTAAAATGTCTTGATCCAACCAAGAAATTTATCGATGAAAACGGAAATGTTGTATTGGGGCAAAATATCGCAAAAATAAGTGAATTTATGTCGGAATATAACAACGCAAAAATTGATGAAGAATTTATTAAAAATTCAAAGGGTAATACAGGTTGTTCGACAAACGACGGTGCATGTGTTGTTAATTATTTAATGCAAAAAATTGGTATGGGTGCAACATTTAAAGATGGCGGCTTGTGTCGTTCTGTGTTGGATAGATGTCAAGATTATACATATTCTTCAAATGGTAAAACATCGACATATATGCCGTATAATGATGTTGTTATAAATTATATTCAACGCGCAATGGTTAATATCAAGGCATCGCAATCACAAATTATTTCAGATTATGCATCAACTTGTATGGCGGATGTTCGTGATTGCTATAACCAACAAAATACGCAAATTGCATCAATGACAACATCTGCATCAATTGAAAATGTGTATCGTGTTATGACCGGTGCGTGCTATAACGTTGCATTGACATGTGGATATGCGGTATTTGCATATGATATGGATATGTGGGATAAAGTTGCTTCTGTTGATAGTCAAACAGATCTTAGTGCTGACCAGAAGGAATCAAAAAAACAGTCATTATTGATTAATGGTATTTCAGAAATATTCTATCAATCGTTACTATGTCCAGATAATTCCGAATACCAACAAGGAACAGAAAACAAAACGGTTGATGCAAATGGAACGATTGGTGGTTATGTGAATACTATGTGTAAATGTAATTCGGGATACAGTGTATTTAATGGTGCGTGTTTGTCATCTTGTTCGGATGCGCAATACAGAACATCGCTTGGCGGGTGCGCATTGTGTGGGACTGGAACGGTTGCGTCTGGCGGTTTAACAAACGTGAAAGAAAATAATACATGCGTTAATGTCACTGTCGAAGACACAACTGATAGTACTGGGACTGGCGATTAAGGCCGAAACTGTTTTTACGAATTTAATAATTTATCCATAAATTGATTATGAATTTCCAATTCATCAGCCGGAATTTCGAAATTACGATGTGGAAAATCGTTTCCAATCTTTGGGGTTTTCAAGAACGCGTCGTGTTGTTCGTGAATTAATTCATTTATATCGATTGCCGGGGCGGTGTTTTCCAATTCTGTATAAACATGTGCCAAAATTTCCGCGTCAATTAACGCACCATGCGCGTCAGCACGTGCGGTCAATGAAACACCAAACCATTTTGCCAACGCGTCCAGCGTGTAAGATTTAGGCCCATAAACACGATTTCGTGCGATAACGATAGAATCCAGCATTTGCGAACGCGGAATAGGCTTTAAATGCAATTTTTCCAATTCATAGTTTATAAATGGAAAGTCAAAATCAAGTCCATTGTGTGCAACAATTTGTGAATCCCCGATAAATTCCAGGAATTTTGGTGCAACCTCTGCCATTTTTGGTTTGTCTTCCAAAAACGCATTTGAGATTTTGTGAACCATATATGTTTCAGGTGGGATTATTTTGCCTTCGGGATTGATGTATTCATGAAATGTTTTATCGGTTAATTTGCCGTCAATCAATTCAACCGCGCCGATTTCAATACAGCGATCACCACGCATATATTCAAATCCTGTCGTTTCAATATCAAAGCAAATTATTCGTCCCATAACCTTTCCATTTTTTTAACAAAATGATTGTATAGAAAACTTTTATAAATTACAATATGGAAAATTAAAAAAATGCCTATGGATTATATGTCTGATTTGAACGATGCGCAAAAAATGGCTGTCACAACATTAGATGGGCCGTTGTTGGTGCTATCGGGTGCGGGAACCGGTAAAACACGCGTTTTAACGTCGCGTGTCGCGCATATTTTATATACGGGGGCGGCATATCCATGGCAAATTTTGGCTTTGACATTTACGAACAAGGCTGCAAATGAAATGCGATTTCGTGTTGCACAATATGGTGAAATTGCACATCTTTGTGGTGATTTATGGATGGGAACGTTTCATTCAATGTGTCTGCGTATATTGCGCGCGAATTATATGGCGGCGGGTCTGCGTCGTGATTTTATTATTTATGGTGATGATGACCAGCGTGCACTGTTAAAACGGGTTATAAATAATCTGGGGCTAGATGTCAAAGAATACAGCCCGTCTGATTGGGTGGAACGTATTTCAAATATCAAAGATAAAGGCATTACAGATTTTGAAAAATTGGAATTATCACCAATCGCACATAAAATATTAAACGCATATAATAACGAATTGTCAAATATGGGTGCGGTTGATTTTGGTGATATTATTTTGTTTGTTTTGAAACTTTTTGAACAAAATCCAGAAATTTTAAGTAAATATCAAAATCAATTTAAATATATTCTGGTTGATGAATTCCAGGACACAAATGCCGCCCAGATGAATTTATTGAAAATGTTGACACGTAATCGGGAAAATCCAAATATTTGCTGTGTTGGTGATGACGATCAATCGATTTATTCGTGGCGTGGTGCCGAAATTCGAAATATTCTGGAATTTGAAAAGACCTATCCAGGGACAAAGATAATTCGCCTTGAAATAAATTATCGCAGCACGCCAAATATCCTGGGTGCGGCAAATTCATTGATTAAAAACAATATGGGACGCCTAGGCAAGGATTTACGCGCATCAAATACCGAATCAAATGGCGAACCAGTGTATGTTATGACTTTGCCGTCTGATTGGGACGAAGCCCGATTTGTCTCAGACACAATTATTCGTAATGCACATGATAATTATTCGCTGTTTGCATTATTAATTCGTGCGGGGTCTTTATCACGAACATTCGAAGAAGAATTTACATCGCGTGGTATTCCATATCGATTGGTTGGCGCAACAAAATTCTATGACCGTGCCGAAATACGTGATGCGATTGCATATACGCGATTGTTGGTTTATCCGTTTGATGATATATCTTTTGAAAGAATTATTTCAAAACCGCGTCGCGGATTTGGTGATGGCGCGATTGCAAAATTGCGGGCAACTGGGAAAAGCCTGATTGATGCGTTAAAGATTACTAAATTGACATCAAAACAACAAATTGCAGCCGATGAATTTTTATCTGCGTTTGATTTTGATTGGCAATCAATGGCACCAAAGGACGCAGTGCAACAATTATTAGAACAAAGCGGATACCTTAGAATGTGGCGCGAATCAAAAGATGTTGATGCCAATGAAAGATTGGAACATATTCGCGAATTGATAAACAGCGTTGTTGCAAAATATGATACGATTCCAGAATTTTTGGAACATGCGGCATTAATGATGACAGATGATAACGATAATGAATTAGATGATAAAAATCTGGTTTCAATAATGACAATACATGCCGCCAAGGGATTGGAATTTGATACGGTATTTTTGCCCGCATGGGAAGAAGGAATTTTCCCAAATGAAAATAAATCTGATGCAGATATCGAAGAAGAAAGACGTTTGGCGTATGTTGCGATTACGCGTGCACGCACACGTGCAATAATCACAAATGCAATGGTGCGAACTGTTTTTGGTCAACGTGTATATCAATTACCGTCACGTTTTATAAATGAAATTGATAAACGATATGTTTGTGTTAACGGTAATCGTATGCAAGATAAAAACCCGACAACACAAATAAAACCAAAGTTCAAAAGTGAATCGGTCGTTGGTAAAATGGTAATGCACAATGAAATGGGAAGTGGCGTTGTAATTGCCGAAAATGATAAAACATTAACTGTGGCTTTCAAAACACGTGGAATTAAAAACGTTGCACGTGATTTTGTGAAATTTATTTAATTATTTTTTCTTTATCAATGCGCTGGCTAATTTCCCAGCCAAATTTTTCGTGTTATCCCAAAGTGTTTTTGCATCACCTTGTAATTGTTTGCCAAATGAATTATCAATGCTGCCACCCAATTTCTTGGCTAATTCATCAGCTTTGTCAGCCAGATATAATACCAGCGAACCGCACAGTATAGTCGTTATTGCAGAACCAACATAATATGTATTGGTATCACTTATTGAAATAATATTTGTTAATAATGCCGCGCATATTGCAATTATGATTGCCAATGATACGAAATATATCGCAACATTTACGAACTTTGATATTATCCCAGATAATTTTTGTGTCTTGAAAAGTCCCAACAGTGCGGAAAATAATTTTCCAACATAATTTGATTCTTTTGTTGTTGGCATTGATTCGGCAATTGCAGTAAACGGCAACATCAATAATGTTAAGAATAAATCAGAAACCACGCCCAATGTCATAAACGCATATTTGAAAATACATTTTACAAATAATACGATACATACCGCACCAACGGCAACCATTGTTGCACTTTTGCCAAATCCATTAATCATCCATTCAAATGCCGTTGCGGTCGCGTGATAAAAATATACTGACAATCGCGCCGGTAAACACATTATATTTGCCGCAGCATCGGCGTCTATTAACAGTTTACCGGATGCGTTCGCATTTACATATTGGTGTATTGTTGCACACGTGTCTGGTATGTTAACATTATATGTTTCTGCAACTGCGCCTAATATAAAATCTGATAAATGAACACCCAGCGACATAATCGGGCTGACGATAATAGTAAACAATTTTGCCGGACCATAATTTAATACGATAACCCATGCGGCGATAATTATTCCTTTGACGAATATATCATACAAGACCTGTTTATAATCGGTTGATTCACGTATCATACGATATGCTTCTAATCCAATCCAAAATGCATACATCAGAAAAAGAAAATATATTGTGAAACGAACAAATGATATCTGTAATACATAATCAATCGATGAAAGTGCCTTCATAAATACCAATCCAATTTTTACTTCGATTGGGACAAAGTTTGTAGAATGTAAATTTGTTTGAAAGGTTTGTTGGAAATTTTCTAAATCGCCAGATATATTTTTGTTGTATTTTTCCATATTATCATTGGTTATCCAATTTCCATATTCACCAACATCACCATATGGAACATTGCCGGCTGCAAAAGACGCACCAACAATTGTTGTTATGCAAAAAATACCAATTAATAAAGATTTTAAGATTCTTTGCATATTAATCCTTCATCTTTTCGCGAACTTTGTTGTATATATTAACCGGTGCATTATATACGGTTTTACCAAAATCTTTTACCCACCCAGCGTAATCAAAAGGTTCTTTGCTTTCCGATCCAATTAATTTATCAATTTGTGGCGATATAATCCAGAAATATAACATAAATACACCAATCATAAATAACAAGAAATCAAATCCGTCATCCATAAAATCAAATGCCCCAGGATATTCGCGTTCAATAATTGTCTTTTGTGTTTTGAAACACGATGTGAATTTTTCACGATTCATTTCGCCATCAACCAATGATACACGTTCGCATGTTGAAAAAGCATTCATAACAGACATTGTTTTTGCATCAACATTTTTATTATCTGTTGTTGAAAGCAACGGTGGTAATATGCTGGTAAAACCATCTTCGGGTCCGGGGTAAAAATTATCTGCGGCGAAAAATACAATCGCGTAAATAATTGTTATTTTTAAACTGATTTTTAATATATCAATCGCAGATGTGATTAATAGTTTATCAATCGCGCTGTTAAGACCAGTTTTTGCCAATGACCATACTTGTTCAAATGCGGTTGCAGCAATCAAAAGTGGCATAAATATTATTATAAATATTAACTTAAAGAACACGTTTAATATCTGGAATAATAAATTAAATCCAATAACCAAAAACATTATTACCAATGTTAACCCTGCCAGCCATGTAAAGGTGCCACCAACTTTGTCATTTAAATCCAGCCATGCGTAATTCATCAATGCAAAACCACCACCGGCACCCGCTAACATAACAGTATTCAAATTGCCAATTGTGCACATAAATGGACGTAATACTGGTTTGAATATGTCTTCGGCTGTGCCTTGTGAATCAACAATTTCACATGATGCGCCACTGATAACACCTGTCGCGACCGCGGAAAGATTTGCGCCGATGTATAACACAGGCGTTACGGTTATATTTGTGATTGTTTTTAATGCGGTTGTCCCCGACCAATTCAATGCTCCAATTAATGCGCCGGCAATCATAATCCGCATACCTGTTTTCCATACTTTCTCAAACCATTTACCAAAATCTAGTTTTGGTTCACTGTCTGATATTTCTTGGATTTCTTTTGCAGTTGTTTGGTCGCGAATAAATTTAACAGTATGGAATATTATGAATATGCCAAATCCGATTGCCATTAAAATCCAAAGACTATGAACAATTCCAATCCAGAACATTTCTGTTGCGCGCCCAAGGACCGCAAACAATTCGCCCAAATATACGCACAGAAAACACCCATTAACAGATGCCATATCACCGTTTGATGCGCCGATTTGTTGCATGAATAAATCAACACTGGTATATGAAAGGGATGCACCACCGATAGAATTGCTGAGATACCAAATACCAACACCCAACGCAATTGCGCCCATTAAAAATTTTATGCCCTGTTCAATAAGCCATTTTTTTATCATTTCTTTTCTGCGCTTTCTGGGTTAATAATTGTTTGTGCCAATTTTTTGGTTTGGTCTGCAACAGTTTTTGTTAATTGAAATACGTTTTCGCCCATTTCGGTTGAAATTTTATCTTCTTGTTTTACATTGAATATTGATAATATTTTGCTGGTAATATTTTTTGTTTCGTCGGCGATATAATTCACGACATACACCAACACGATTGAACCTGCAAAAGTAATTTGCATTGCACTGGAATTTTCCAAATCAAAATCAAACAATGATTCCGATGTATTTTGAATGCTGTTAACATCAATTCCGTTTGCATCAAGAAACCCACGAATAATTAACATCATTATTGTGTATGTTAAAATTGTTGATGCCACGGATACGATTGCATTTATTAATCGTTTAATTTGACCAGCACCCAAATCACCACCAAGGTTTTGCATCCATCCAGGGACATCTTTTGCGCCTTTGAATATAAAGAATACGATTGAAAGCGGGAAAAAGAATGCAAACATTGCCATTGCAACAATTACATCCATAAAACAAAATGTGTATTTGATGAACCATTTTACAAAATAATATGTTAAATACATACCGATAACACATACGATAATATGTTTTATTAACGAACCAATTCCAATCATGGCTTTAACGGTAAAGGCTTCGTCAATAATCGCAATTCCAATTTTTATATATACCTGGAAATTTGCGACAGACGTTTCCAGAATCTGGATTATCGTATCACGTAATGCCGGATTGAAAAATCCACTGGTTCCCAGATTGATTGCATTTTGGTATGCAGGTATTACATAATCAGACGGCAACATTGCACGTGCATACTGCAATGTCATTATTGCGACCGGTTCAAATGTTATCATTGAAATAAATCGTGGAACAATTAATCCCATTGATAATATCGATAGCGCAACCAATGATTTTATAATTAATGGTTGTAATACTTTTTCAAACAATGAATCGGTTGCGCCGTTTTTTATGTTTTGCCAAACCGCATTTAATACATAGAAAGTTAACAATACACAAAATATAACAACACTGAAAAGGCAAAGGTGTTGATACGCCGCGGCGGCTGTGTTTGAAATTATGGCAAACAGATTGTCAAACACAGGACATGCCCAACATTGAATACTGTTATCTATTAAAGAGTTAGCCAATTCCTGCATTGTTTTATTTCTTTAGTTTTTTTGCCGTATCCCATATGTTTTT
>CAMOXB010000073.1 GCA_946628805.1 uncultured Pseudomonadota bacterium | reverse complement strand
GTGATGAAAAATATGAAGCGTTAAAACAATGTGAAAAGACTACACAGGGATTCAAGATTGCGGGCATAACAACATTGATTGCAACCGGTGTCGGCGTGTATGGGAATATCAAACTGGCACAAAAAGCAAGTGGAAATTCTGGGAGTGCCGGTAAAACAGCAGGTGCGCAAGGAATTGTTTCTGATAATCGGGCGCAATCTGATAAAGACTGTGACAGTTTAAAAAAATTACAAGAAAAAGGTTTTGCAACGCAAGATGAAGTTAACGAAGTATGTAAATAAAAAAAATAAAAGGAGAAAAAAATGAAAAGTATAATTTACGGAATCGAAACCGCTGTTGCATTAGTTGGGACGGCAAACGCTCTGACAACAGAAGAAATAAAACAAAGATGTTTGCAATCCGAAGAATATGTATGGGATGCTAAAAATTCTTTGTGTGTATACAGGAATGCATGTAAGTTTGATCCGGATCATTGCAACAGAGTTTTCAAAGATGTTCAAGTCGGAAAACCTGAACATGGTGAAACATTGGTTCGCGCGTATTTAAACAAACATGGTTATGGTGTTGATTCTATAACTAATACTGGATCAGCAACATTCGGCCAAGATTATGTACGCGTTTTTTTAACAGACGGCAGTTATGTCGAATTTGAATTTGATGATTTACATGATATGGAATATAACAAAGATTTTATACCTCTTGATTACTGGTGTATCGCATTTGATGGGATTGTCAGTTACGATAATGGCCATATTTGTAAGGGAATTACAAAACAAGAATGTGATGAAATTACCGGCGGTCAAGGTGTTTATTCTGAAATGGACGCTATGTGCGATTTTAGAAATGTTAAGTCTGGGTTATTATAAAGGATGTAAAAATGTTTAATAAATCAAAAGTTAAATTGGCTTCTTTAGAAGATTTAAAAAAATTTAAAGATGAAATAGCAAAAATACAAAAACCAAATCGCGCCAGTTCTGTTACTGTTGATGCGGCATTCAAGGATTACTATGATTATTTGTTCGGGGTTGTTGGAAAATTAAATGTTTTTTTAACAAAACCAGGGGCAGAAGAATTATTAAAAGAAACTGGTTTGTCAAAATCAGCGATTAATGATTTGGTGTTTTGGTCTGGTCTGAACGGTAAAAATCCTGCAAAAGCATCTGATGAAATATATTTTATGGATAAATCGCTGAAATTTATAAGCGATACGGCAAATTATTCAAAAAGTTCTGAAGAAGCAAGAATATTGGGACTGGAATCTGCTTTGAATATTAATGCAAAAACAAAAAAAATATCAGAATTAGTTGCTTCAATATGTGATACGATGTCAGATCATTTGTATAAAACAATTAAAAAAACAGAAGAAGAAATAACAAAATATATTAATAGACAAAGCAAAACAAGTTTTCTGGGTTTTTTTAAAACAACAGGATATGAAAAATAAAAAAATACCGCCCAAAATCGGGCGGTGTTTTTTTTACTTTCCTAAACACAATCTTGAAAATGTGGCGTCAGCAATTTCAGATGTTGTTCCCCGCCTTGGGCGGGGTGGATTGCGTCAGCAAGACGGGGAGGGTTGGATTGTTTTATAAATTATCAATATTATGTTTTATCCAATTTAAGATATTTGACATGTCTTGTTTTACGTCTTTGTCTGATATTCTTAATACATGTATGCCCAAAGATCTCATATATTCATCGCGTTCTTTATCGTATTCATATTTATCATCATGTGACCAACCATCAATTTCAATAACTATTTTCTTTTCACGACAATAAAAATCTGCGATATAATTTCCAATCGGTTTTTGTCGTGTAAAACGCACACCTAGTTTACTTTGTTTTATTTCTTGCCAAAGTAATACTTCGGACAAATTGCCAGTTTTGCGATTTGCGCGCGATAAACCTTTAAGTTGTTTGTTGTATGAATACATTTTTTCAACCCTCCCCGTCGCTTCGCGCCACCCCGCCCAGGGCGGGAAATTACTATTTCCCCAAACACAATCTTGAAAATGTGGCGTCGGCAATTTCAGATGTTGTTATTGTGCCTAATATTTTTCCAATCGCATCAGCACCGCGTCGTATATGTTCGGCAAAGATATCATAATTGCCGTCGTATTTATTAATTGCGCTTTCCATTTCGTCAATTGCATCGTTTAACAATTCGTATGTGCGTTCATTAATTGCAATTCGTGATTCAGATCCCGCCATTAATTCGTGCATTTTATCTTTAATCGCATTTATTAATTCATCAAATCCGGTATTATTTTTTACCGATGTATAAATAACTGCATTATTTGTTGTATCGGTTAATAAATCTGATTTATTTATAACGGTAATTCCGTCCGGTTTTATTTCGTCGGGGACATTGGTGTATACATATAAAACCAAGTCTGCATTTTCAATTTCGTTATGTGTGCGTTCAATTCCAATCTTTTCAATTTCGTCAGTCGCATCACGAATTCCAGCGGTATCTGACAAATTTACCAGATATCCATCGATATCAATCTGGGTCGATACAACATCGCGTGTTGTGCCGGCAATATCGGAAACTATTGCACGATTTGATCCAACCAGTTTATTAAATATTGATGATTTTCCAACATTTGTTTCACCAACCAAGGCAATATTAAAACCATTTCGTATTGCACGTGTTGAACGATATCCAGATATTCCGTCCTTTAATTCATTTAATAAATCATTTGTTTGATTAATGATTTTTTTATCGATATCAACCGGCAAATCATCTGCGTCATAATCCAATATAGCCGCCGCATAGGCAGATATTTCAATCATCTGTTCGCGCCAGTTTGTATAAATTTTTGCATCGTTCCCGGTTAACGATTTTAATGCACTTTGACGCTGTTTATCGGTCTGGGCATCAAGCAACGCGATAAGTCCATCAACGTCGGTTAAATCCATTTTATTGTTATAAAATGCACGACGTGAAAATTCACCACGTGTTGCGATACGTGCATTAAATCCGCGTAAAAAATCAAAGATTTTATCAATAACCGCCGGCGCACCATGTGAATATATTTCAATTATATCGGTTCCGGTAAATGAATTAGGACCCTTAAAGAATACAACAACACATTGATCGATTAAATCGCCATTGTCGTCTTTCAGGTTTGTAAAATAGGCGTGTCGAACATCAAATTTATCTTTGTTTATAATACGCCCAAAAAGCGGTGATAAATTATCCCCAGATACACGTATAACCGCAACCCCGGATTTACCAGGTGCAGATGATAATGCAAAAATTGTATCGTTATTCATATTATTTATTCCCGCTGATTTCTTTTAATGCCAATGGGACCAGTTTTGATACGTCGGCACCTGGATTTTGTGATACCAATTTTTGTGCCATATCGATAATATCCATACGGCGATAGCCCAATGATTCCAGTGCCGCTAATAAATCGGGCAGGGCGCCGGCATTAACATCGCCACCAAAATCAAACGATGCGCCACCCATTTTATTCTTTAATTCAACAATGATTTTTTCGGCGACTTTTTTGCCAACGCCCGGTGCAGTCGCAATAGTCTTGGCATCCCCGGTTGCAATTGCAGACATTAATGTATCAATTTTTATCGTTGCCATAATTGCCAATGCAACCTTTGGCCCAACGCCAGATACGGTCGTTAATTGATTAAACAGGTTTTGTCCGGCAATTGTTGAAAAACCGAATAATCGGATTGAATCTTCGCGGACAACGGTTTCAATCCAAAGGGTTGCCGGGGCCTTTAATGATAAAAATTCAGGCGTATAAACCTTGTATCCGACACCGCCGACCATTAAAATAACGAATCCGTCGCCAATATAATCAATTACACCTTGCAATTTTCCAATCATTTGTTATCCTTTTGGTGTAATTTTAATATAATTAAATCAAAAGGTCAAATATGAGTGGACACAGTAAATGGCACAACATCCAACACAAAAAAGGATTGGTTGATGCAGCACGCAGTGGTTTGTTTACTAAACTGGCGCGTGAAATAACTATGGCGGCAAAATTGGGTGATAAAAATCCAGATAACAACCCAAGATTGCGTTTGGCAATTTTACAGGCACGCAAGGCATCAATGCCTAACGACAATATTAAACGCGCAATCGAAAAGGCGTCGGGTGCAAATACTGATAACTTTGTTGCCGTTCGTTACGAAGGCTATGGTCCAAATGCAGTTCCTGTTATTGTAGAAGCCTTGACTGATAATCCACGTCGCACGGTTCCTGAAATTCGTAATATCTTTGCGAAAAACGGTGGCAATATGGGCGAAGAAGGTTCTGTTGTATTCATGTTCTCGCATGTTGGTCAAATTATGTATCCTGCATCCATTGGCAAAAGCGAAGATGAAATGATGGAATTGGTTATGGAAGTTGATGCAGATAACCTGGAAACATCCGAAGAAGGTTTTATCATCACAACAAAACCTGACAATTTTATGAATATTCAAAAAGCCTTGGCAGATAAACTGGGTGAACCAGAAAATGCAGAAATCACATGGGTTCCAAATATGCCTGTCGATTTAGATGACGAAGCATACGCAAAAATCGAAAGATTAGTCGATGCGCTGGACGATAATGACGATGTTCAGAAAGTGTTCACTGCTGCGGCATAAATTTGAACAATTCTTTTTAAACACCGACTTTTTGGTCGGTGTTTTTTTGCTTTTATTGCACTTGTGGTTATGATATAATAAAAGTGTTGGCAAGGGTTTGTCGATGGGGTATCGAAACCCGTTTGTTGTCGTCTGCAAAAAGACGTAAAAATAGATACATCTGTAATTGGGTTGGAGGGTTGCGAATATATTGAATAAGCACACAATCACAACAAATTGTTTCGAGCCTCCAACCGCTTTATATTTTATTGCGGTTTTTATTTATCACGTTGTAGCAAAAGCGAAAGCGGATGTTTTATAAAAAACAGGGTTATAAAATGAAAAAATATTGTTCAGTTTTATTAATCATGTGCATATGTAATGCATATGCCGATGATACCGAATTGGCTGAACAAATACGATATAAAGAAGAAGTTTTACAAACCCTGAAAAATGAAATTCAACAAATTGATAGTGAAATGTTACGTTGCGAAAAAGCCAAGAAAGGCTGGGTCGCGGCAACCGTTATTGGTGGTGTTGGTGTTGCAGCAACCGGAACAGCGGCGATTATCCAGACTGTGAAAATGAAAGAAAAAAATAATCC